>NZ_JBJMQP010000058.1:0-74353 GCF_045802625.1 Hyalangium sp.
CATGGCGAAGGCAGAGAGCTACGACGATCTCATCTTTCAGCTGGGAGACCTGGCGCGAGACCGGCTGCCGGGCAAGCCCAATTGCCCGCGCACCATGGACCGTGTCTACCGTGCCGAGGAGGCGCTGGTGGCGCGGCGTGATGAGCTGGCGGCGCTCGAGCAGGAGATGAACGAGGAGGATGGGGCCTACCAGGAGTTCCAGGCCCAGCAGGATCAGGAGAAGGCCGAGCTCAACACCACGGTGAGGAAGTACAAGAAGGCCGTGGACGCCATCGAGGGCAAGGTGAAGGACATGCGCAAGTCGCTGTCCTCCAAGAAGGCCGAGCTGCGCTACGGCAACGACGGCTTGAAGAAGCTCGAGAACAAGATCCACGACATGGAGATGACCCGCCGGGATCCGCTGGAGATCGCCACCGCTCGCGAGAACCTGAAGAAGAACCGCCTCAAGCTGATGCGGCTGGCCCGCGACATCGAGGCCGTCCAGGACGATCTGAACAACGCGCTGACGCCACTGCCCGGCCAGCCCGGCGCGCCCGGCATCCTGGCGCACAAGCGCCTGCTGGAGATCGAGGACGAGGCCCAGGATCGCGAGGAGGCCTTCAAGCAGCGCATGGCCGAGATCGACCAGGCGATCGCCCAGAAGGAGGGCGAGATCCAGGCGGCGGAAGACTACCTGGACCAGGCGTTGTTCCTGCTCGGCGAGGATGTCTACAAGCAGCGCATCTCGGATGCCCAGCTCGCGCCGTTCTACCCGAGACTCGATCGCGCCCAGTGAGGGTGGGGTCTGCTATCGGTGCTTGACGCGAGGGGCGTGTCTGCTAGATTGCGCCGCTTCCTGCCGCCCGGAGAGCATAAAACGGGCCAAGCAGTGGAATTCATTGAGTTTTCTGCGCCACGGGCGCTCGCAGTGAGGATGACGTGAAGGGTCTGATTGGCAAGAAGATTGGCATGACCCAGGTGTTCAACGACGAGGGCAACCTCGTTCCGGTCACGGTGATCGACGTGAACTCCTGCCAGGTCGTGGGCAAGCGGACGCCCGAGAAGGATCAGTACTCGGCGGTGACGCTGGGCTTCGGCGAGATTCGCGAGAAGGTGCTGACCAACGCGCAGAAGGGGTTCTTCAAGAAGAACAACTCCCCCGCGCGCCGGCACCTGAAGGAGTTCCGCGTTTCGACGGACGACGCCGCGAAGTTCAACGTGGGCGACGCCGTGAAGGCGGACCTGTTCACCAAGGGCCAGCTCGTGGACGTCACGGGTGTGACGAAGGGCCGCGGCTTCCAGGGCGTCATGCGCCGCTGGAGCTTCAAGGGCTCGCAGACCAAGACGCACGGTACGCACGAGTATCAGCGTCACCCGGGCGCCATCGGTCAGCGTAAGACGCCGGGCCGCACCTACCCGAACAAGAAGATGCCGGGTCACTACGGCGTGGAGCAGGTGACCACGCAGAACCTGACCATCGTCGACGTGGACGTGGAGAAGGGCCTGCTGCTGGTGAAGGGCGCCGTCCCGGGCCACAGCGAGGCCATCGTCTACGTGAAGCCCAGCGTGAAGCTGGCGCTGCGCGAGCAGCACAAGGCCGCCCGCGCCCGCTAGCGCAGGCTTCGCCGCGGTACCCACGCCCCGCACAGGAGCCCTCCGAGGGTTCCTGGCGGGGCGTTCGCTTTTCAGCCCGGCGCCAGTGCGGAGCGGCTCACCGCCCCTCGAGGCATGCCCTGGGTGTTGACAGTGGCAACATCTCTAGTTTACATTGTCTACATCAAGGGCGGACACGGCGTGTCCGCGAGCCCTGCCGAGGTGGCCCATGAATGAAGAGCTGATCCTGAAGATCCTGAACGTGCCGGTGCTGCTGGGCTGGCTGGCGATGGTGCTGCTGCCCCGGTCTCGGGTGACGCGGTGGCTGCTGGAGAGCGATGCCCTGCCGCTGGGGATTGGCGTGCTGTACCTGGGGCTGGTGGCTCCCCACCTGCCGGGCCTGCTGCGCGAGTTCGACACGCTGGCGCACATCGGCGCCGCGCTGCAGCGCCCGGGACTGCTGCTGGCCGCGTGGATTCACTACCTCGCGTTCGACTTCATGGTGGGCCGGGTGGTGCTGGCCGATGCCCAGCGGCGCGGCATCTCGCACCTGTTCGTCGCGCCGTGCCTGCTGCTGACGTTCATGCTCGGGCCGGTGGGCTACCTGGCCTACGCGCTCGTCCGCTTGCTGTCGCGGCGCTTCCGTCCCGCCGTGGCCCCGCTGCCTCAGCCCGCTCACTGATTCCGTTCATCGCCTTTGCCCAGGAGTACTCCCATGTCCACGCCCTCTGCCTTTCCCTCCCCGAGTGAGCTCTGGCGCCGCGCCTGGAGCCTGTCGCCCATCCTCGCCGTGAGCACCGTGCTGATGCTGGTCGGCGCCGTGTGCACCAGCGCGGGCCTCGTGCTCGACTCGCGCCAGCTGGTGGGCGAGCCCATCTGGCTGAAGCCGACGAAGTTCTATGTCTCGCTGGCGATCTACGACGCCACCATCCTGTACCTGCTCAGCTTCCTCTCCGAGCGCTCGCGGTTCGTGCGGGTCGTGGCCACCATCCTGAGTGCGTGCGGCGGGATCGAGATGGTGGCGATCACCCTCCAGGCGGCTCGCGGAGTGCGCAGCCACTTCAACGTCGCGACTGCGTTCGACCAGGCCATCTTCATGACCATGGGCATCACCATCATGGTGCTGTGGGTGACGATGCTGGTGCTCGCCGTCGCGCTGCTGCGGGCGAAGCTGAAGGATCCGCCGCTCGCCTCGGCGCTGCGCGTGGGCCTGGTGGTGGGCATAGTGGGCGCGGGGATGGGCTTCTTCATGTCCTCGCCTCGGGCCGAGCAGGTCGCCCTCATGAAGGCCGGACAGAAGCCGATGGAGGCGGGCTCGCATACCTTTGGCGGGAAGGATGGGGGGCCGGGACTGCCGCTCGTGGGCTGGAGCACCCGCGCGGGTGACATGCGGCCGGCGCACTTCCTCGGGCTGCACGGCATGCAGGTGCTGCCCCTGCTCGCGGGCCTTCTGGCGCGTCGCCGGGGGCGCTCCGAGGCGCTGCGGCTGGCCCTGGTTCGAGCCTCGGGCGTGGCCTACCTCGGCCTGACGTTGGCCCTCGCGGTCCAGGCGCTGCGAGGCCTGCCCATCCTCCACTGGGACGCGACCGGCACCGCCACCCTGGCGCTGGTGGTGCTGGCGAGTCTGGTCACTTTCGCGGCCAGCCTCGCGCGGAAGCGGCAGCTCGCCATCGCGGCGGCCTGAGCTGGCGGAGGAGCAGGGGGGGCTCGACGGCCCAAGAGTCCCCCCTTTATCCTGCGCCTCCACGCAGGACCCCGAGCGCTGGACCCAGCGCCCTCATCCATGAACTTTCGTCATCCGCTGGTCCTCCCGCTCGGCCTCTTTCTGCTCGGTGCCCCGTTTCGTGGAGGCCAGTGGGTCTCCCTGCCGTGGGTGATCGTCTCGGCGCTGCTGGTGTTCGATGCGCTCGCGCCCGAGTGGTACCGGGTGCCGGCCTGGCTGCGCCGACCCTGGCTGGGAGTCGCCGCGTCGGCCATCTACCTCGTCAACGCCATCTCCTTCGATAAGTGGACGTTCGGGGGAGTGCTCTGGCTGGTGGCCACCGGCCTGTTCCTCTTCGACTCCTGGAAGCGGCGTGAGCCCCACCTGCTGAGTGACACGCTGCGAGTGACCGCCGAGTCCTCGGCCGCCTCCTCCCAGTCCGGCACCGGCTCCCGCCGGAAGGTGTACGTGGCGCTCGGGCTGTTCGCGGCGGCGTGGCTGCTGTCCAACGTGGGGGACAATCCGACGGCTCCGCGGCTGGGCGTGCTGTGGCTCATCGTGACGGCGATCGTGCTCGCGCAGACGGTGCGTCCGGAGCTCGCGGCGCGCTTCCCCGCGTGGCTGCGCCGGCCAACGCTGGGGGCGGTGGCCTCGGCGGTGTACCTGCTCACCACGCTGGCGCTGGTGGCCTTCACCCCCACCGGCCTGCTGTGGCTGGCCGCGACGATCGTGTTCATCCGGGACGCGGCGGAGCGAGGCGAGCTTCAGCCCTTCGATCCGCGCCTCCTGTGGCGAGGCAACGCCCGGCGGGCGATCTTCGTGGGCGGGGCGCTGGTGGCCATGAGCCTGACGCTCACGTGGGACAACAACTACCGGACCTCGGGCTACGATCGCAGCCACACCTCCACGTCCACGCACTACGACACCACCCGCGGCGTCGACGTGCAGGTGGAGACCACCACCCACCAGTGGGTGGCGGGCGGCAGCTTCGGCGGCAACCTCTCCGCGCACGATCTGGGCGCGGGGCTGCCCACGTGGGCGCTGCTGGCCACGGCCCTGGCGTTGTCCTGGAATGGCTCGCGGCGTGTGTGGCTCCCCATCGTGCCGCTGGCGACGGCGGGGCTGCTCGGCGCCTGGAGCATGAAGCAGCTGATCGAGAACCGGCTCAGCGCCACGCAGTTCACCGGCTCGAGCGTCTTCACCACCGAGGCGGAAGGGCCCTGGGCCCTCCTCCTCTTCCTGGTGCCGTTCACCGTGGGCGCGGTGCTCGTGGTGCGTGAGGCCCTGGCCGGCCCCGCGGCGCTGCCTGCCTCCACGCAGGGGGAGTCCACCTCGGTGACGGGCGCCTGAGCGGCCGGGCCTCCCGGCTCGCGCTCACCACTCGATGAGGTACTCGGCCTCGTCGAGCCCCAGCCGCGTGGCCTTGACCTGGCCCTTGAAGCCCACGGCCCGGAGCGCCTCCGCCAGCAGGCCCTGGTGGAACTCCACCGGCTGCATGTCTCCTCGGAAGTGCAGGCGCACCCGGCGATCGCTCAGCGCGGTGTACTCCCGCTGGCCGTAGCTCACCGTGGTGCCGTAGGCGGTCGGCGCGCTCGAGAAGAGCTTCTTGGGATCTCCCCGGCCGATGATCTGGGTCAGTGTCCTACCCACCGCGGACTGGAAGAACCCGCTGACCGCCGCCGCCCCACAGGCGTTGATGGCCACCTCGACGGATCCGAACTTGGGGTGGGCGGCCAGACGCTCGGCCGCGTCGTACAGCACCACGAGGAAGTCCCGGGCCGGGTAGGGGAAGAAGTCCACCAGCGGCTTCTTCGAGATGGCGGAGCGCACCTCGAGCGCCACGTTCTCGCCCAGGTGGTGGGAGACCAGCTTGAAGACCGAATTGAAGATGAGCCCGCGGACGGTGGCCGTCTCGGGGGTGACACGTATCCGTCGGTCACGCTCCTGGAGAGCAGGGGAAAGCATGGTCCGAGAATTCTGTCACAAGAACGCAAGTACTTGGCGCCTCTTTGGGCGCGCTCCCATGTCACGCTAGGGTAGCGTTGCCTTGAATTTATCTACCCCCCCCCCTCCCTCGCCCCAGGAATCCTCCGCCTTCGGGGCCGCGCTCTCCACCCTGCTGGCGTGGCTGGATGCCCTGGAAAACTCCGAGCGGATCCACGCGCCTCCCACCCCAGCGGATGCGACCCGGCTGGGCGAGCTGCTGCGCGACGTGTGGACGGGGGGGGGGAAACCCGGAGAACCCGGTTTAGCGCGAGCTTCTCCGGAGCAGGTCCGCTTCCGGGCCGAGGCCGGGCCCTACTTCTGGAAGAGCGCCGTGCTGCGGCGGTGCTGGGAGAAGCCCCGCGGCTACGCGGGAGACTTCCTGATGATGGAGTCCCTCTACCGGAACACCCCCGCCGGGGACACCCCCGCCGAGCGCTGGATGGACCTGTGGGCGCTGGCGCTGCCGGGCTTCCAGGCGGTGCGCAACCGCCGGGACATGCTGGCGGGGCTGCTACGCGCGGAGCATGCCCGAGGCGCACGCCGGGTGATGAATGTGGCCTCCGGCTCGGCGCCCGAGCTGGTGGCGGTGGCGCGGGAGATCGCCTTCGAGGGCGTGACGCTGATGGACCAGGACAAAGGCGCGCTGGAGGCGGCCCTGGCGCACTTCGGCCGGGTGGGCGCGCTGCCTGCCACCCGGCACGACGCGCTGCGGCTGTGGAGCGGCTCGGTGCTGGAGCTGCTGCGCAACCGCAGCGAGCTCAAGCGGGCCTCGCAGGACTTCATCTACTCCATCGGGCTCTACGACTACCTCACGGAGCGCTTCGCCCGCACGCTCACCGGGAAGCTCTGGGACGGGCTGGCTCCGGGCGGGCTGCTGGCGCTGGGCAACTTCAACGCGCGCAACCCCATGCACCACTTCACCGAGAGCGCCCTGGACTGGTACCTCGTCTACCGGGAGCCGGAGGACATGCTGCGGCTGGTGGCCGGGCTGCCCGAGCTGGTGGAGGCCCAGGTGCTCACCGAGGACACCGGCTGCCTCCACCTGCTGCTGGCGCGCAAGGCGGGGTAGCCGGACCGGCTCAGAAGATCTGCTCGGGGTCCTCGGAGGCCTCGTCCTGGCTGGCGAGCCGGGCCAGCACCGTGTCGTCGGGGAGGTGGGGCTCGAACTCCACGCTCACCGCGTTCCATGCGCCCAGCGACCGGGTGCGCACCACCCGGAAGGCCTCGGGGGGCCGGCCGAGCTCTCGCACATAGACCTCGACGCGCTCGCCCATCCGCAAGGACACGGGAGTGACGAGCAGGCAGCCAGAGCGGGAGATGTTGAAGATCTCCCCCACGACTTCCACCTCGCCACGCAGGAACTGGATGCTGATGCGGACTTTGTAGCGGGTGTGACGGCGACGATCGGGACCGCTCAAGGCGGGGACTCCTGGCTTCATGGGGGTGCGGTGGCGCCTCGCACTCCATCGTACCTGGAATGACGCGCAGGCACATGCTTTGCCGCGCAAACGTCATCCACCGTGCGGTGCGGGCGCCAGTCGTGAAAAAAATGCACGGTCCGAGGGGCCACGCACCTTGCCCGTGGGGCATCGGATGTGCACTTGGATGCGCCAACACGGGGGCGTTGATCCTCCCAAAGTGCATCGCGGCCTGCCCCCGTGGCCGCGCCAGGACCCTATGTTGACCGTCCGTTCTCTTCGCGTGCTCTCCACGATGATCCTGGCCCTGACGGCCCTGAGCGCCGCCGGGCAGCAGGAGCAGGTGCTGGAGCCAGCCGTGGTCCGCAACCGGCTCTACCGGCCGGCGGGCAACCTCGAGCTGTCTCCCAGCGTGGGCGTCTCGGTGCTCACGTACCTCACGGCCCACTACACGATGGACGTGGCGGTGGCCTACAACCTCTTTGACACCCTCGCGGTGGAGGGCCGGACCGGCTATGCGCTCAGCAGGCAGACGGGCCTGGCGCGCTCCATCTCCGAGAGCTTCCTGAACCGGGACGACAAGAAGATCACCGACGAGCTCGAGGATCTGTGGCGGATGAACCTCCACGGCGTCGTCGGGGTGCGGTGGGCGCCGGTGTACGGCAAGCTGTCGCTGATGGCGGAGGTGCCCGCGCACTTCCAGGCCTACCTGTGGGCCGGCGGCGGAATGGCCTCGTTCCAGCGCCAGTCGCTGATCCAGTGCACCAACGTGGTGAACCGGGATCTGGGCGTCTGTGACAACCGTACGGATCCGCTGGATCGCTCCACCGCCACCGAGAACTTCTGGGTGAAGGAGTCGCGGGTGGCCCCGGTGGTGAGCGCGGCGGTGGGCTTCCGGTTCTTCGCCTTCGAGCGGCACGGCGTGAAGTTGGAGCTGCGGGACTGGGTGTTCCGCGACGCCTACAACGTGGAGCTGTCCCGGGATGACTGGGAGGCGGGCCACACGACGGGCACGCCCTCGGCCCACCCGGGGCTCACGCACCTGGTCCAGTTCGACGTCGGCTACACCTTCCTCTTCTAGATCCCATGCGAACGATCCTGTCCTTCGCGGTCCTTCTGTCCACGGTCGCCGGGGCCGATCCGGCCGTCGTGCAATCCGAAGCCACGGTGCCAGCGCCGGGAGCCGAGAGCTCCATTCCGCCGCGGCTCTCCCCTCCGGCGGCGCCCGCGGTGCATCAAGAGTCCTCGCCTCCGCGCGAGCTGGGGACGGCGGTGCCCACGGAGCAGACCGAGCCCGCGGCGCGTGCGCACTCCAAGAAAGCCACGGGCGCGGCCGAGGAGCCCGAGGCGGCCCAGCCTCCGCCGTCCGAGCAGGCTCCGGCACCCGCCGAGGCCGCCGCGCCCGCTGAGGCGAAGCCGGCCCCGGATGCGCCCACGGTGGCGGACGTGGACACGGAGCTGCGCACGACGACGCCCGAGCAGCAGCGGCTGGTGAACGGCGCGCCGCTCTACAACCCGAACGTCTCGGTCCACATCGTCCAGAAGAAGCAGTTCGCGGACGAGGGCCGGCATGAGTTCGCCCTCTACCCGCTGGCGTTGCAGGTGAACGGCAAGTTCACCAACCACGTGGGCAGCGCGCTCAACTACACCTACCACCTGCAGGAGAACTTCGCGCTCCAGGTGACGGGCCAGTACAACTGGTACTCGAACGAGAGCCACTTCAACCTGGAGCTGATCGACAAGGTGCGCGAGCAGGCCCAGGCCGCCTCGTCGCTGCTCTTGGAGTGGGGCGCGCAGGCGGGTGTCGAGGTGACGCCGCTCTACGGCAAGTTCGCCTTCTACGAGAACCACCTGGCGCAGTTCAGCCTGATCCTCAGCGGCGGCGCTGGCTTCGGCGGGACGCGGCACTTGATCCGGCCGCAGGTGGCCAACGAGGTGGACGGCGAGACGTTCAATGTCCCGGCGCGCTTCGGGAACACGGGGCCCAAGTTCCTGGGCTCGGTGGGCGGGGGCTTCCGGGTGCAGTTCGGTGACTCGTACGCGATGCGCTTCGAGGTGAAGGATCTCGTCTACACCGCGCGCGTGGACCGGGTGGATGGCTGCAACCTGGCCGACTTCGAGAAGATGGAGTCGGCTCGCGCCGGCAACGAGTCCTTCGAGAACCTGGGGCTCAGCGGGGGCTGCCAGTACAAGAAGTTCGACGGCGTGGACCCCAAGACGAAGAAGAACTACCGCGAGGACATCATCCTCGGGAGGGATCTGGTCGCCGAGCCCTCCTCGGACGTCCTCAACAACGTGAGCTTCTACACCGGCTTCTCGATCCTCTTCTGATGGAAACCCCTGTCATGTCCCGACTGCTCGCACTCGTCGCCGTCGCCCTGGCTCCGCTTCCGGCGCTCGCTCAGGACGTAGGCGCGTACAACCGCGCGCTCGCCGCCTTCAACGCGGGCGATCTCGACACGGCCGCGCCGCTCTTCTTCGAGACCTCCGAGGGCGCCTCGGATCCGGAGACCAAGGGCAAGGCCGAGTACTACCTGGCGCAGACCTTCTCGAAGAAGGGGCTGCCGGTGAGCGCCTTCGTCACCTACGCGGCCATCGTCAAGGCCGGCCCCAAGCACCCCTCGTACCTCAAGGCGGTGGAGGGGCTCGTCGACATGCAGCAGCAACTCGACGAGCAGAACCTGATCCCCAGCCTGCTCAACCAGGCCTACACGGAAGAGGTGAGGGATCAATGGGTCACGCTCCCCCGCGAGGTGCTGGCGCGCATCAACTACCTGGTGGGCACCATCAGCCACCGCCGCGGCCGCCTCGAGGAAGCACGCTCGCTGCTGGAGGCGGTGCCGCCCGATAGCCGCATCTACGCCAAGGCGCAGTACCTGCTGGGCATCGTCCTGGCCGATCCGCGCTTCCCTGGGCGTCCCAGTGAGAAGGACACCCTGGACAAGGCCGCGCTCGCCGCGTTTCAGACGGTGCTGAGGCAGCGCGGCGAGCGGCAGATCGAGCTCAAGGAGACGCGCGAGCTGGCGATGCTGGGGCTCGGGCGCCTGCACTACGGGCGGGGAGAGTACAAGGAGGCGAGCGATGCCTACGAGCTGGTGCCGCGCTACTCGCGCTACTGGGATCAGGCCCTCTTCGAGAACGGCTTCGCCCGCTTCCAGAACGAGGACTTTGGCGGGGCGCTCGGCAGCCTCCAAGCGCTGCATGCGCCCCAGTTCGCCGGGGCCTTCCAGCCCGAATCATGGATCCTCAAGGCGACCGTCTACTACTACAGTTGCCTCTTCGATGAGGTGAAGACGACCCTGGCCGCGTATGACGAGGTCTACGGGCCGATGGCGAAGCAGCTCCAGCCCTTCACCGGCGAGGATATGGAGCTGATCCCTGCCTTCAACCTGGTGTCCGCCTCGGAGAACCGGCGGCTGCCGCGCCCGGTGTACCTGTGGATTCGCAACAACGAGCGCATTCGCGAGGTGATGCGAGTGCTGGCCAACGTGGACGACGAGAAGCGCACCATCGCCGGCATGTCGTCCTGGAAGGGCACGCCGCTGGCGACGCAGACGATGGCCTCGCTCGAGGACGTGCGCAAGACGCTGCTGCAGGTGGGCGGCACGCTGGCCAAGAGCCGCCTGCGCGAGGCGGCCGACAACCTGCGCACCTTCTCGGATCAGGCGGAGATCATCCGCGTGCAGACGGCGCTGGATCAGAAGGATCTGCTCCAGGCCGGAGTGGATCAGAAGGCGCTGCTCACCCGGCAGTCGCTCTACCGGCCCGCCATGCCGGGGGCCGCCTGGAACTACTGGAAGTTCCAGGGCGAGTTCTGGATCGACGAGATCGGCTACTACCAATACACGCTCAAGCGCGGCTGTCCGGCGAAGCCGAGCCAGGAGCGCTCCGAGGTCACCAAGTAGCCCGGGGCTCAGTCAGGCGGGGAGGAGCAACGGGGTGGGCCCGCGCGTTGAGCCGCGCCGGGGCTGCCCCGTTTTGCTGTTCAGCGTCTGAAACACATAGTGCCCTGTGGGGCTCATTCGTTCGCGTTGGCACGGTTGCAGCACTTCTCATTCCAGAAGTGCGCGTCTACCTTCGGTCGTCCCTTCGATGGCAGGAGTTCGCATGAAGGCGTTCCTTCGTTTCGGTGCGCTGGCGGTGGGTGTAGCGCTCACCGCGAGCGGGGTGGGGGAGGCGGCAGCCTCCAAGAGGGCGGCGAAGAAGCCTCCAGCGGCGGCGGCCAAGGCGGCCGCGACGAAGTCCACGGCGGACAAAGGTTCCACGGACGCGTCGCCGCTGGCCATCCCGGGCGAGCCCGAGGAGAAGGAGCGGCGCAACGGCCCGGCGCGGGTGAGCCCCGCGGCTGGGAAGTTCGCGGATCTGCCGCGCATCGCCGACAGCAAGAAGGACGCGCTGGCGGACAAGAAGCGCGACGAGGCCATCGAGGGCTTCAAGCGGCTGATCCCGAAGATCCAGGACGGCACCTCGCGCAAGGCGGATCTGCTCTACCGGCTGTCGGAGCTGTACTGGGAGAAGTCCAAGTACCTGTACCGGCTGGAGATGGACAAGTACCTGGCCGCGGAGAAGAAGTACGACGCGGCGGTGGCTCGCGGCGACAAGGTGGAGGCCCCGAGGGAGGACCACCGCGACAGCGAGCGCTACCGCGCGGAGACGATGAGCCTCTACGAGGACATCCTGCGCGACTATCCGCAGTACGAGCTCCGGGACGAGGTCCTCTTCTCTCAGGGCTACAACCTCTACGAGCTGGGCCGCGGCGCCGAGGCGGTGAAGCGCTACGAGGAGCTGATCCGAGACTTCCCGAAGTCGCAGTTCGTGCCGGACGCGTACATCCAGCTCGGCAACTACTACTTCGACAACAACAAGCTGATGCCCGCCAAGCAGAACTACGAGAAGGCTCGCGAGACGGGCGTGCCGAAGATCTACGCCTACGCCATCTACAAGCTGGCGTGGTGCGACTACAACACGGGTGACTACGACGCGGGCCTCAAGAAGCTGCAGGAGGCAGTGGAGTACGCGGAGACGCGCGGCGAGGAGCTGGGCGACCTGAAGACGGAGGCGCTCAACGATCTCACCGTCTTCTACGTGCAGCTCGACCAGCCGAAGGAGGCCATCGCCTACTTCAAGCAGAAGGCGCCGGTGAAGCGGCAGTCGCGGCTGATCGCGAAGACGGCGGTGGGCCTGGCGGACGCGGGCCACTTCGACAGCGCGATCCACATGTTCAAGTGGCTCATCGACGAAAAGCCCATGGGCCCGGGCGCGCCCGAGTACCAGCAGGCCATCGTCCGCGCCTACGAGGGGCTGCGTCAGCGCACGCAGGTCCGCGCCGAGATGAAGAAGATGGTGGAGCTCTACCGGCCGGGCGGCACGTGGTGGCAGGCCAACGCCGGCAACAAGCCGGTGCTGCGCAACGCCTTCAACGTCACGGAAGAGGCCATGCGCGTGATGGTGACCGAGTACCACCAGGAGGCGCAGAAGACGCGCCAGGTGGAGACGTACCGGCTCGCCCGCGACATCTACAAGGAATACGTGGACACCTTCGCCTCCAGCGAGGATCCGGAGTTCGTCTCGGACTCGGCCTTCAACCTGCGCTTCTTCTACGCGGAGATCCTCTGGACCCTCGAGGAGTGGCAGGAGGCCGCCGCCCAGTATGACGCCGTGGTGGCGTTCCAGATCCCGGACCGGGACTCGGCGCGCGAGGTCTCCAACGAGGCCTACCGCAAGAGCGCCTCGTTCGCCGCGGTGCTCGCCTACGACAAGCTGGTGAAGATCGAGCGCGGCCAGCTCACCCAGAGCAACCTCAAGGACGGCCAGAAGGTCGACGAGAACAAGTACAAGGGCGACGTCGAGAAGAAGCGCATCGTCAAGAAGGACGCGAAGGAGATGCAGGAGCAGCCGCTCACGCACTTCGAGGAGCGCCTGGTCGCCGCCTGCGACACGTACAACAAGCTCTACCCGGACAACTCGGACGAGGTGGATCTGCGCTACCAGGCGGCGGTCATCCTCTATGACCGGAACCACTTCGTGGACGCGGCGCGGCGCTTCGGCGAGATCATCGCCAAGTACCCGGAGGAGCGGCGCTCGCGGGACGCGGCGGACCTGACCATGTTCGTGCTCGAGAGCCGCGAGGAGTGGTTCGAGCTCAACAAGCTGTCCCGGCAGTTCCTCTCCAACAAGAAGCTGACCAAGCCGGGCACGGAGTTCGCCGGGCGCGTGGCCAAGGTGGTGGAGGGCAGCCAGTACAAGTACGTGGACGAGATCGTCTACCACCAGGAGAAGAACCCGAAGAAGGCCGCGGAGCTGTTCCAGGAGTTCGTCACCGAGTTCCCCAAGTCGGAGAACGCGGACCGGGCGCTCACCTACGCGATGATCATCTTCCAGGAGGCCGCCGAGCTGGATCGCGGCGTCGAGGCCGGCGAGCGCGTCCTCCGCGAGTATCCGGACAGCCCGTTCGCGCTGAAGGTCCGCTACACGCTGGCGGGCTTCTACGAGAAGATGGCCGAGTTCAAGAAGGCCGCCGAGATGTACGAGTCCTTCGTCGCCGCCTACGACGTGGCCGCGGGGACGGACTCGGGCGCGAAGAAGGGCAAGGGCGCGAAGAAGGGCGCCAAGGCCCCGGCGAAGAAGGCGGATGCGCCGAGCGCGGACTCGAAGCTCGCGCAGCGCGAGGCCGAGCGTGAGCAACTCGTGAAGGAGGCCGAGGCCTGGGTGGCTGACGCCATGTTCAACGCGGCCCTCTGGTGGGAAGGCGTGGGCGCCTCGCCGAAGGCCATCGCCGCCTACAACGCCTACATCGCGCGCTTCAAGGAGCGCAAGGACGTGCCGCAGATCGCCTTCAACATCGGGCTCGTCCACGAGAAGGATGGGCGCTGGGCGGACGCGGCCAAGGCCTTCGCCTCCTTCGCGGAGACGTATGCGCGGGACTCGCGCACCACCTCCGGGCAAGTCTACCTGGCGAAGTACCACGAGCTGCTCGCGTACCGGCAGCTCAAGAACCCGCGGGAGATGGAGCGCACGCAGGGCGAGCTGGTGCGCGGCTGGGGCCGCCTGTCCGAAGAGGACAAGAAGAACGTGAGCCTGCTGGACGCCTACGCCCACGCCCGGTTCCTGGAGCTGGAGCCCGAGTGGAAGCGCTACACGGACATCCGCTTCTCGCGCGTGTCCACCATCAAGCGCGATCTGGTCGCCAAGCAGCGCGAGATCCAGAAGGTGGAGAAGGAGTACGCGGCGGTGCTGGCCATCGGCTCGGGCGAGTGGGGTATCGCCGCGCTCACCCGGATCGGGCTCGCGTATGCGGACTTCGCTCGCAACATCCTCGACTCACCGGATCCGAAGGGGCTGGATGAGGATCAGAAGGCCATGTACCGCGGCGAGCTGGAGAACCTGGCCCTGCCGCTCGAGGACAAGTCCACCGAGGCGCTGGAGAAGGCGCTCGACAAGGCCTACGAGCTGTCCATCTACAACGAGTGGACGCTCGCGGCGCAGGAGCAGGTGAACAAGTACCGTCCGGGAGCCTACGCGCAGGTGCGCCAGGTGCCCTTCCGTGGCAGCGAGTTCTTCGCCACCTCGGACGTGGCCAAGGATCCGGGGATGCCCGCCTCCGCCACCGCGGGGACGGCTCCTGCTGCTCCCGCCGCTCCCGCGCAGGCTCCGGCGGTTCCTGAGTCGCTGCAGGCTCCGCAGGCGGCTCCGCAGAGCTCGCCGTCGCCCGCCGCCACGGTGGGGGAGGCCCGGCCGTGATGAGCACCCATCTCAAGGTATCCGCAGGGAAGACCGCCATGACGATCGCCCGCACGCTTGCCGCCGCCGCGCTCGCCTTCACGACCGCGTGCGCCACGGCTCCTCAGATCAAGTCCACGCCTGTCTCGGAGGTGGCTCCCAAGCCTCCTCCCGCGCAGACCTCGGCCGCCACCTCCGCTGGAGCGAACACTCCCGCTGGAGCCAATGAGCCGGCGCCGCAGGAGCTGTTCCAGGCGGGGCTCGCGGCGTTCGACAAGGGCGACTACGACACGGCGCGCAAGGGCTTCGAGGACTTCGTGGCGAAGGTGCCCCAGAGCCTCAACGCGCAGTTCAACCTGGGGCTCATCGCCGAGCGCCAGGGCCGGCTCTCGGATGCCCAGGCCATCTACGAGAAGGTCCTCGCGGCGGATGCGAACCACCAGCCCAGCCTGCTGAACCTGGGGCGGTTGTACCGGCTGCAGGACAAGTTCGACGCCGCCATCAGCCTCTACGAGAAGGCGCTGAAGGCGCCGGGCCACGAGCACGATGTGGCGCTGCTCAACAACCTCACCGTGGCGTACCGGCTGGCGGGCAAGTTCGAGCTGGCCGAGGCCACCGCGCGGCGCGTGCTGGCTCGCAGCAAGGACAACCCGGACGCCTACAAGAACCTGGCCCTCATCTACTACGACCAGGGGCAGTACCGGCTCGCGGAGGTGGTGAGCGCCAACGCGCGCAAGCTCGCGGAGAACGATCCCGGCGTCTACAACAACCTGGGGATGATCTACCTGAAGCTGAACGATCGGGCCCGCGCGCTGGCTCAGTTCCAGAAGGCCGTGTCGCTCGATGAGAAGTTCGCTCCGGGCCACCTGAACATCGGCGCCATGGCGCTGTCCTACCGCGACTACGCCGGGGCCGAGCGCGCCTTCGCCAAGGCCGTGGAGCTCGATCCCACCTCCTACGAGGGCCAGCTCTATTACGCCTATGCGCTCGACGGGCAGAAGGGGCGCGATCCAAAGAAGGGCATTGCCGCCGGCGAGGCCTACGAGAAGGTGCTCGCCCTGCGCCCGGAGCAGCCGGAGGCCGTCTGCGGCGCCGGTTGGGCCTACGCGGCGGACCGGACCGGCTGGGACAAGGCGCTCGGCTTCCTGGATCGCTGCAAGGGGCTGCAGAGCACCTCGGCGCAGGACAAGCAGTTGATCACGGCGAAGGTGCAGGGCATCGAGGCCATGAAGAAGAACGGCGCGCCCCAGCCTCCCGAGCCCAAGAAGGAGGCCACCCAGGCCCCGAACGGCGACACCTCGCTGCTGAACAAGGTCTCGGAGGACGCGGCGCGCCAGGAGGGCACTCCGCCCGAGGAGACGGCTCCCCCGGCGGATGCGACTTCGGGTGATGCGGCTACGCCTGGAGGTGAAGCCGCGGCGGTTCCGGGCAACCCGGCGCCAGCGGCTCCGGCTCTGGCTCCCGCGAACGGGGATGCTCCGGCGAGCTCGCCTGCTCCCTCTCCTGGGCCGTGAGGATGGGGACGGGACAAATGACTGGATCCGGTGAGAAAATTTTTCCTCTCCTCGGGCAGGCGGCATGGCGGGTGCGAGGCAAGTTCCCTACGATCCGAGGGGTTGGCTTTGGACCGACTCCTGCAAGAACCTGCGGGAACCTCAAATAGGACTCGCTGTCAGAACCGATGGGTGAACGGAGGCTGCGTATGAAGCGACTGGCATCGGCGGTGGTGGCGGCGGCGTTGTGGGCGGGCCCGGCGGTGGCTCAGGAGAAGGACGAGGTGAAGATCATCCAGGAAGAAGACAAGACGGTGTTCCGCAAGAAGACCGTCATCGACTTCACGGATGTCGCCGTCGAGGGCGAGCTCACCAAGCCCGAGGGCTCCTACGTCCTCAACCGGAAGAAGACGGACTTCCAGAGCCTCATCAAGGTCCGAGACAACTTCAACCCCGAGCTGCAGAAGTCGGTGGACAACCTCTAGCGTCTGAAAGGGACGCTCGTTTTTCTTTGGGTGCGGAAGGGCGGAAGGGAACGATCCTCATGGCGGCGGCGAAGAATAACGGACTGAGGCTGCGCATCACCGGACCGGACGGGTCCACGATGGAGACCATCGCGGATGCCGAGAGCGTCATCGTCGGCTCGGGCGCACAGGCGGCGGTGAAGATTCCAGACCCCAGCGTCTCCAACCTCCACCTGATGTTGAAGGTGGACAAGGACGGGGGGGTGACGGCGATTGATCTCGGCAGCGAGTCCGGGACGCAGGTGGGCGGCCAGCGGCTGATGGTGCCCAAGGTGATCGCCTCGGGAGATGTGATCACGGTGGGCTCCTCGCGGGTGGAGGTGCTCTTCGGCCAGGCGGAGCCTCCTGCGCCCAAGGTGCCCGCGGGCGCGCAGGTGAGCGGGACGGGCTTCCAGGGCTCGGTGACGCAGCGGGCTCCGGTGGCCACGCCGGTGGCACCCTCCAGGCACGCGGCGCCCGAGGTGGTGGTGCCTCCCTCGAGCCGGACGATCACGCCTCCGGGCCTGAAGGTGAGGGCGGCCGCGGCCGCGGTGGCGGCGAAGAAGCCCGAGCAGCCAGCCCACCTGCAGGAGCCGCTGCCTCCGGACGCGCTGCCCACGCCCGAGGCGAAGGTGCTCCAGGTGGCGATGCTCTGGGGCGACCAGATCCTCGAGGTGCAGCACTTCAAGGACGGGGTGCCGGTCACCATCGGCGAGGGCAAGAAGAACTACTTCCACGCCTTCGGCCCCGAGGTGGGCGCGCGCCACGTGCTCGCGGTGAGCAAGGACGGCAAGGTGGAGCTGCGCGTCCCGGCGGGCGGTGGCGTCATCGTCACCACTCAGGGCGACGTGCGGACCAAGGAGGCCCTGCGCGCGGCGGGGCAACTGGCGCCCGCGGTGGCGGAGAAGGGCCAGGTCTTCACGCTGGGCCTGCACGATCGGGCCGAGGTGTCGCTCGGGACGATCTCCTTCGTGGTGCGGTACGTGAAGCCCTCGCCGGTGCTCAAGGTGAACACGCTGAACGAGGCGGACTTCACCTACTTCAAGATCACCTGCATCACGGTGATGGCGGCGGCGGCGGTGATCGCGGCGTTCCTGCTGACGCCGCGCTCGACGCAGCCCAACGCGGACGACGTCCTCCATGATCAGCAGCGGATGGCGAAGTTCCTCATCAAGCCGGAGCAGAAGGTCGAGGTGAAGAAGCTGAAGCTGTCCGGCGCGGACGAGGGCGCCAAGGCGAAGGACGAGGAAGGCAAGTTCGGCAAGCAGGAGGCGAAGAAGCAGGAGGCGGATCCCTCCAAGGCGGGCACCCCGGTGGTGGACAAGACCAAGCGGGAGAAGGACCGGCAGGTGGTGGGCAGCGTGGGCCTGCTGGGCGCCTTCAAGGGGCTCAAGGGCGGCGCCACGGACGTGTTCGGGCCCGGCGGCCTGGGCACCGGCATCAACAACTCGCTCGGCGGCCTGAAGACGGGCGCGGGGCTGGGGGATGCGCAGGGCGTGGGCGGGCTCGGGACGCGGGGCCACGGCACGGGCGGTGGTGGCACGGCGCTGGGCATCGGCGGCCTGGGCACCAAGGGTGACGGCCATGGCACCGGTGGCCACGGCGGAATCGATCTGGGCGGCAAGGGCAAGGCGACCACGAAGATCATCCCGGGCAAGACGACGGTGGTCGGCGGCCTCGACAAGGACGTGATCGCCAAGATCATCCGGCAGCACCAGAACGAGATCAAATACTGCTACGAGTCCGAGCTGAACAAGAACCCGAGCCTGGCGGGCAAGGTGGCCGTGGCCTTCACCATCGATCCGGCGGGTGCGGTGTCGGACGCCTCGGTGACGGAGACGACGCTCAACAACTCCACGGCGGAGAACTGCATGCTGTCGCGCATCCGCCGCTGGAAGTTCCCCGAGCCCAAGGGCGGCGGCGTGGTGGCCGTGACGTACCCGTGGCTCTTCTCGCCCGCGGGCAGCGAGGGCGGCGAGGGCTGAGCCGCTCCGCTCGGAGCTGAAGTGCTGAGAGCCTCCGGTGCACCTTCGGGTGCCTGGGGGCTCTTCTCTTTGCGGGAGCGGGCTTGGGGTGTTTGAGTCGTGGAGTGGATGACGTTCGGGCTGAAGAGTTTTCGTGTCGAGCGTTGCCGCATCGAGGGAGGCGTCATTAACGTCCAGCGCCGCTTCCGGATGTTCCGGGGGGGGCCTGCATTGGGAGGTTCTGTGAGGAAGTCCCTGCTGGTCGCCGCGCTCGTGCTGTCCACCGCCGCCCTGGCCGGCCCGCCGCCCGAGGGCGTGGAGTACAAGCCTCGCCGCGGCTTCTTCACCGAGACGGACATTGGGATGTTCTTCACGCTCGGCGGGCAGAACGTGTACTCGAACGCCCAGTCCTACCTGCAGCTTGGCGTGGGGTACGACTTGACGGAGGCGATCTCGCTCGGGCTGCACTTCGGGCTGGGCTCGTCGGCGGCGAACTGCTTCGCCGGCTACCTGCCGAACACGGACACCTGCGCGCTGTCGGACAACTTCACGGTGGCGTTCGGGGACGTGACGGCGGCGTACCACGTGCGGATGACCGATCGGCTCTACCTGACGCCGAAGGTGGCGGCCGGCTACACGCGGCTGGATCCGGCGCCGGTGGACATGGGGGGCGAGCCCGGGCGCTCCATCAATGCGCTCAACGCGGGCGTGGGCATCGGCCTCGAGTACGGGACGCTGATGGACCACTTCTCGGTGGGAGCGGACTTCCTGGCCCGCTACGTCATCGGTCCGAACATCCCCACGTTCGCGCTGTTTCCCCGCGTGAAGTACACGTTCTGAGCTCCGTGAACCGTCCACGCTGGGAGACGGTTGTGGACGGTGGCATCGCGTAAACAGGCGTTGGCTGACCCAGCCCCTTGGCGTACCGGGTAGTTTACTTGCCTACACGCGGATTTCCCTGAACTCCATTTCTCTATCTAAATAGGCCAGTAAACTGAATCGGACGTGCTTATCGGGAAGAAATTAAGAACAAAGTGGCTTGAAATTAAGCTTAATCATCTCCATGATGCGTCGCGTCGACTCCAGTGCTGGAGGCATCATGAAGAAGTGGCTCGCGGTCGCGGTCCTGGCAGGGGTGGCGGTGTTGGGCCTGGTGGAACCGGCGGCCCAGGTGAAGCAGGGGGGACCCGTCAACGCGGCCGACACGGCCTGGATCCTCACGGCGACGGCGCTGGTGCTGCTGATGACGCCGGGCCTGTCGTTCTTCTACGGCGGCATGGTGCGGCTGAAGAACGTGGTGTCCACGCTGATGCAGAGCTTCATGGCCATGGCGGTCATCTCCCTGCTGTGGGTGGTGGTGGGATTCAGCCTCTGCTTCGGAAACAGCATCCACGGGCTGATCGGTGATCCGCGCACCTTCTTCATGTTCAGCGGCGTGGGCGGCGAGACCCATCCGGAGCTGGCGCCCACCATCCCGCTGATGCTCTTCGCGCTGTTCCAGCTGAAGTTCGCCATCATCACTCCGGCGCTGATCACGGGCGCGTTCGCCGAGCGCGTGCGCTTCAAGGCGTACGTGATCTTCATGGTGCTATTCAGCCTGTTCATCTACGCGCCGCTGGCGCACTGGACGTGGCACCCGGATGGCTTCCTGCACAAGTGGGGCGTGCTCGACTTCGCGGGCGGTACGGTGGTGCACATGTCCGCGGGCTTCGCGGCGCTGGCGGGTGCGTTGGTGCTCGGCCGGCGGCGCGTGCACCTGGAGCACGCCACTCACACCCCGGCCAACCTCCCGTTCGTGATGCTCGGGACGGGCATGCTGTGGTTCGGTTGGTTCGGCTTCAACGCGGGCTCGGCGCTCACCGCCTCGTCCCTGGCGACGCTCGCCTTCGCGACCACCAACACGGCCTCCGCCGCCGCCATGCTGGGGTGGCTCGCCTTTGACTGGCTCCGCGGCCGCAAGCCGAGCGCCATGGGCGCCTGTGTGGGCGCCGTGGTGGGGCTGGTGGCGGTGACTCCGGCGGCCGGCTTCATCTCCGTGGGCCAGAGCATCATGGTGGGACTGGTGGCGAGTCTGGTCAGCAATGTCGCGGTGTACTTCAAGAGCCGCACCGCCCTGGACGACACGCTGGATGTGTTCCCCTGCCACGGCCTGGGAGGCGTGGTGGGCATGGTGCTCACGGGCGTGTTGGCCAAGGACGTGGGGCTCATTCATGGCCAGACGCACACCTTCCTCATGCACATGCTGGCGCTGGTGATCGTCTCCGTCTTCTCCTTCGTCGGCTCCTACCTGCTCTACAAGCTGGTGGACCGCATCGTCCCGCTGCGCGTCACGCGCGAGGCCGAGGAGCAGGGGCTCGACCTGAGCCAGCACGACGAGACGGTGGGCGAGACGGCCCTGGCGCCGGTGGCTCCCGCGGCGCCGGTGACTCCTCGCGACGAGCCCACTTCCAGCTCCCAGCCTTCGGTCCCGGTCCCCGCGTAGGCAGGGCCAGGGTGCGGCGCGGCGCTACACCTGAGGGCGCTGGCGGAGGGGGACAGCGATGCCCGGCCGAGGGGCCTCTGTTCCCTTCCGCGCTCGGAGGCTGAAGGGGCCCGGGCCGAAGTAGGCGAGGATCAGGGCTCCTCCTGTCAGGGCAATGTTCTTCATGAATTGGGACATCTGCTCCATGGCCAGCTGCGGATCAGAGAGCCCCCAGAAGCGGTGCATCGTGAAGGCCGTGGCCACCAGGAAGAGCGCCAGGAGCGCCGCGCACACCCGGGTGAAGACGCCCAGCAACACGCAGAGGCCGCAGACGAGGATGAGCGCCCCCGAGCCCAGGATGGCGAGCCGTGGCAGCGGCAGCCCCGCGCTCTGTACGTAGCCCACCATCTGGTTGACATGGGCGAAGTGGTTCACGCCGCTGAAGATGAAGATGACCGAGAAGAGCAGCCGGCCAATCGGTGCGAGCGCCTTCATGATGTCCTCCCTTTCCGCGCTCGTGCTGGGGCGCGGGCATGCCTCGCTGCCTGCCATGCGGTAGACAGAGAGGTTCAGCTTCAGGGTGGGCATGGGTTCCGGGACGGCAGCGAGCCCCAGGCCGTTCGCCCGGAAGGACGGGGGCTCCCGAAAGGTAGGCAGCACGCTTTCCTTTCGATCGGAAGCTCTGCCACGCTGGGGACCCATGAGCGAGTCCCGAGCTGCGCTCCCCGCAGTGCTCGACAGGCCGGTGCGGATGGCCTCGGTGCCGTCCTACCTGCGGGATGTGTTCGATCACCTCCCCGTGCCGCTGATCCTGGAGGCGGATCTTCCCGAGGACCCTGCCGCCATTCCGCTCACGGCCCGCCAGCTCCTCAAGCTCGCGCTTCAGGCGCCGGCGCTGAGGCTCGAGCGGCTGGCGCTTCACTCGGATGGCCGGCCCGCGCGGGTCATCGTCCGCCGGGACTCGCGGCAGTGCGAGCTGGGGGGCCACGAGCTCTCCCAGGGCATCCGCGAGGCGGCTCGGCGGGTGCTGGGCGAGGTGCTCGACCAGGAACACTTCGCCCAGGTGCTTGAGGCCTTTGCCTTCCAGTCCTCCAACCTGGAGGTGCTGCGCAGCCTCACGCACCACATGCTCCGGGCGAGCGATCTCGATCAGGCGCTCTACGTCATGCTGTCGGGCATCACCTCGGGCGAGGCGCTCGGGTTCAACCGCGTCGCGCTCTTCCTGCCTGACGAGGAGCAGGGGCGCTTCGTGGGCTCCAAGGCCATTGGCCCCGCGGATGTCGAGGACGCCCACCGTATCTGGGAGACCATCGAGTACGAGTCCCAGACGATCGAGCAGCAGATCGAGTCCTGTGCCCAGCGCAACTTCGACACGCCCTTCCAGCGGTACGTCCGGGCGATCGAGCTGACGGAGAGCCACGAGGTCGCCGAGGCCTGCGAGGCGCTTGGGCCGCTGCGCCTCACCCGGGAGCGGCCGGAGAACGAGTCCCTGGCGCGGCTCTCGCCGGGGGGCCAGTTCGTGCTCGCGGTCATCCAGATATATGGCCGGCGGCGGGGGCTGATCTTCGCGGACAACCTCTACAGCGGCTTGCCGGTGTCGGCCGAGCAGATGCGCTTCATGCGCTTCTACATCGATCAGCTCGCGCTCATCTGGGAGAACCTCGCGCTGCTGCACCGCGTGGAGGCGATGGCGCGACAGGATGCGCTCACGGGGGCACTGAACCGCCGGGCGTTGGAGGCGCGGCTGGAGCAGGAGCGCCAGCGCTGCTTGACGACGAACGAGGCCTGCTCGCTGCTGGTCATCGATCTCGACTGGTTCAAGAAGCTGAACGACACCCAGGGGCACCAGGCGGGAGACGAGGCGCTGCGGGAGATAAGCGCGCTGCTCCGCTCGTCGCTGCGTCCGACGGATGCGGTGGCCCGCTTCGGAGGGGATGAGTTCGTGGTGGTGCTCCCGGGCTGCCAGCGAGACGCGGCGGCGAGGATCGCCACGCGCATTGGGCAGCAGGCGCGAGCGAAGGGGCTGTCGCTGAGCGTGGGGGTCGCGAGCTGGCCGGAGGACTGTCCGGAGCCGACCGCGTTGATGGCGACGGCGGATGCGAACCTCTACGCGGCGAAGCGGGCGGGCCGGGGCAGGGCGTGGGCGGGCACCGGCCAGATCGTGGCGTTCTGAGCCGCGCACGTCCTATCAGGCGATAGGATGTCAGAGGTAGGATTCATGATGGCCGCATGACCAACGGAGTGGGCGTGGAGTGGGGCGAGGGGCTTGCGGTTACAGAGGGAGCGCAGCATCCTGGGAGCATGAGTGACCAGCCCCCTCGGCGCGGAGCGACATACGAGGATCTGGAGAAGCTTCCACCCAACGTCATAGGTGAGTTGGTGGGCGGCGAGCTCTATGTGAGCCCCAGGCCTGCTGTGAGGCACGCCTTCGCGACCTCTGTACTGAATGCCCAGATTGGGCCGCCGTTTGGCCTAGGGAAGGGTGGGCCGGGGGGCTGGGTCATTCTCGTCGAGCCGGAGCTTCATCTAAGCCGGGATGTGCTGGTACCGGACCTGGCAGGGTGGCGGCGCGAGCGCATGCCAGAGTGGCCGGACGTGGTGGGCATTGCGCTCTCGCCGGACTGGGCGTGCGAGGTGCTCTCGCCCTCCACGACGGCGCTGGACCGTGGGCGGAAGATGGGCGTCTACGCGCGCGAAGGCGTGAAGCACCTGTGGCTGGTGGACCCCGTGGCTCAGACGCTGGAGGTGTACCGGCTGGAGGGCGGGCGGTGGTATCTGCTGGGCACGCACGTAGGTGCGGTCGAGGTGCGTGCCGAGCCCTTCGAGGCGCTCGCCCTGGAGCTGGGAACGCTCTGGGCGCGGTGACGCGGTTACGCCTCTTCGCGCTCCTCGCGCTTGCGGTCACGCTCGGCGCGGTAGCGCTCGCCCACCGCGAGCGCCTTCTTGCGCAGGCGCACCGACTTGGGCGTCACCTCCACCAGCTCGTCGTCGGCGATCCACTCCAGCGCCTTCTCCAGCCCCATCTCTCGCGGCGGGGTGAGGATGACGTTCTCGTCGCGGCCGGCGGCGCGGATGTTGGTCAGCTTCTTCTCGCGGCAGCAGTTGACGTTCAGCTCGGAGGGGTGGGCGTGCTCGCCGATGATCATCCCCTCGTACACCGTCACGCCCGGGCCGATGAACAGCGCCCCGCGCTCCTGGATGCTGAACAGCGCGTAGGGCACCGTCTCGCCCAGGCGGTCCGAGACCATGGCGCCGTTGCTGCGCTTCGGGATGTAGCCGAACCACGGCTCGTAGCCGTCGAACTGGCTGCTCATGATGCCCTCACCGCGGGTGATGGTGAGGAACTCCGAGCGGAAGCCGATGAGGCCGCGCGCCGGAATCCGGAACTGGAGCCGCGTGCGGCCCGAGCCCAGCGGCGTCATGTCCGCCATCCGGCCCTTGCGAGGCCCCAGGCGCTCGGTGACGGTGCCCACGCTGACCTCGGGCACGTCGCACACCAGCAGCTCCATCGGCTCGTGGACCTGGCCCTCGACCGTCTTCGTGATCGGCTCCGGGTTGGAGGCCGTCAGCTCATAGCCCTCGCGGCGCATCGTCTCGATGATGACCGCGAGCTGGAGCTCACCGCGGCCCACCACCTTGAAGGCGTCCGGAGTGGCCGTGTCCTCCACGCGGATGGCCACGTTGCGGTAGGACTCGCGATAGAGGCGCTCGCGCAGCTGGCGCGAGGTGACGTACTTGCCCTCCTTGCCGGCGAGCGGCCCGTCGTTCACCCGGAAGATCATCATCATCGTGGGCTCTTCCACGGTGATGCGGGGCAGGGCCACCGGCCTCTCCGGATCCGAGATGGTGTCGCCAATCGAGATGTCCTCGATGCCCGCGATGGAGACGATCTCTCCGGGGCCGGCGTCGGCGATCTCGGTGCGCTTGAGCCCCTGGAAGCCGTACAGCTTGACGATCTTGCCCTTCTCGATCCGGCCGCCCTCACGCACCACGGACACCGGCATGTTCGGGGTGAGCTTGCCCGACAGGATGCGGCCCACCGCGAGGCGGCCCACGTAGTCGTCGTAGTCCAGGTTGGCCACCAGCAGCTGCGGCACCGCCTCCTCGCTCACAGGCGGGGGAGAGATGTGCTCGAGGATCGCCGTGAAGAGCGGCTCCAGCGTCTTGCCCGGCACCTCCAGCTGCGTGGAGGCCTGGCCCTGGCGCGCAATGGTGTAGAGCACCGGCATCTCGAGCTGCGTGTCATCCGCGCCCAGATCGATGTAGAGCGAGTACACCTGATCGAGCACTTCCTTGGCCCGAGCGTCCTGGCGGTCGATCTTGTTGATGACCAGCACCGTCTTCAGGCCCATGCCCAGCGCCTTGCTGAGCACGAAGCGCGTCTGGGGCAGGGGGCCCTCGGCGGCGTCCACCAGGAGGATCACGCCATCCACCAGGCGCAGGCCGCGCTCCACCTCGCCGCCGAAGTCCGCGTGGCCCGGCGTGTCGATGATGTTGATCTGCTTGCCCTTGTAGGTGACGGCCGTGTTCTTCGCGAGGATGGTGATGCCCTTCTCGCGCTCGAGGTCGTTCGAGTCCATCACGCGTTCAACGAGGGCCTCGTTGGTGCGGAAGATGCCCGCCTGGCGGAGCATGTGGTCAACGAGGGTGGTCTTGCCGTGGTCGACGTGGGCGACGATGGCGACGTTACGGATGTTTTCGCGAGCGATCATACGGATGAAGACTCAGAGCTGAAGGAGCGGGCGTTCCGTGGAACAGGAACTCCCTGAATCCCACCGGAACGCACGAGGCGGGGGCTTATATGCCGCAGCCCCCCCGTCCGCAATGAACGGCGGCACTTTGCTTGCTTTCAAGCCCCTTTGGCCCCCAACCTGAAGGCCCATTCAGGTCGCTTCTCCGCTTACTCAGGGAGCAGCTGAGGCTCCGCCGCCGGGGCCTGGATGCCCAGCCTGTCCCGGAGGAAGCGCTCGATCCGCAGCTCCACCAGCTCCCGGTACTCCAGGGGCGTGGTGTGGGTGCCCAGGGGGACGAGCATCAGCTCCGAGTGGGGGATGCGCTCGGCCATCTTCCGGGACAGCCAGGCGGGGGTGAACTTGTCCCGCTCGCCCGCGATGATGAGGGTGGGTACGTCCACGTGGGGCAGGTGGTCCCACGCCGTGTGGTGGGCCATCGAGTCCAGCGTCCGGACGAAGACGACCGGATCCATGTGGGCCAGGTGCTCGAAGTAGGGGGCGAAGTCCGCGCGGGACAGCAGCTCGCGGTTCACCTCCACGGTGAGGGCCACCTGCATGGCCAGCTCGGTCCTCAGCAGCGAGTGGATCAGCCGCCCGGCCCGCGCGGGGTAGCGCTCCACGAGGGTGCGGATGAGGGGGAAGACGCGCTTGAGGTAGGTGGAGTCGTGGAAGGTGTCGAGCGGGTTACCGTAGCTGCCGCAGATGAGCACCAGCCCGCGGACGCGGTGCGCGTAGCGGCGGTGGAACTCCAGCGCCACCTGCACGCCCATGGAGTGGCCGAAGATGACGCCCTGCTGGAGCTGGGCCGCGTCCATCAGGCGGTCCAGATCCCCGCAGGTGTAGAGCATCCCGAAGCGGGAGCGATCCCTCGGCAGCCCCGAGCGGCCATGGCCGCGGTAGTGCCAGCGCAGCACCCGGTGGTGCCGGGAGAGGTAGGGCGTCAGGTACTTCCACGCGAAGCCATCGCAGCCAAGCCCATCGCACAGCACCATGCCCGGCTCGCCCTCGCCGATGGCCTGGAAGTAGAGCTCGGCCTCGTCGGGGACGCGGAGGTAGTCCTGGCGGAAGTAGTGGCTCATGGGCTCAGTCTTCTTCCTCTTCACTGCCGTCCGGCCCCCGGCCCAGGCCGTACTTGGCGATCTTCAGGATGAGGTTGGAGCGGCTGATGCCCAGCTCCCGGGCCAGCCGGCTCTTGTTGTGCTGGGTGCGCATCAGGCCGCGCTGGATCATCTCCCGCTCCAGCGCCTCCACCGCCTCGTTCAGCTTGCCGGTGGCGCGCACCGGGGACAGCAGCGAGGCGCCCCCGGGCACCACCGCGTCGCGGATGCGGCTGGAGATGAGATCCCCGGGGATCAGCTCCAGATCCCCTCCGAGCACCAGCAGGCGCTCCATCTCATTCTCCAGCTCGCGGATGTTCCCCGGCCAGGGGTAGGCGTGGAGGATGGACAGCGCCTCCTGGGACAGCCCTCGGGTGCGCTGGTTCTCGCGGTGGTGCTTGCGCAGGAAGTGATCGATGAGGACGGCGAGATCCTCGCGGCGCTCGCGCAGCGGCGGCAGGTGCACGCGGATGACGTTGATGCGGTAGAAGAGATCCTCGCGGAACTCGTTCTTCTTCACCAGCTCGCCCAGATCCTTGTGGGTGGCGGCGATGACGCGCACGTCCACCTCCTTCGACTGGTTGCCGCCCACCGGGAGGAAGGTGCCCTCCTGCAGCACGCGCAACAGCTTCACCTGGAGCGCCGCGGACATGTCGCCCACCTCGTCCAGGAAGAAGGTGCCGCCGTCGGCCACCTCGAACAGGCCCTTCTTGTCGCGCATGGCGCCGGTGAACGAGCCGCGCGTGTGCCCGAACAGGGCGCTCTCCAGCAGGTTGTCGTTGAAGGCCGAGCAGTTCTGCACCACGAACGGCTTGTCCTTGCGAGGCCCGTTGAAGTGGATGGCGCGCGCCACCAGCTCCTTGCCGGTGCCGGACTCGCCGTTGATCAGCACGGTGGAGTCCGAGTTGGCCACCTTCTCCATCAGCTTGAAGACTTCCATCATCGCCGACGAGCGCCCGATGATCTTCTCGAAGCGGTAGCGGTCCGACAGCTCGTTGGACAGCGAGTGGATGGTCTCGTCCTTGCGGGTCAGCTCCGCCTCGTAGTTGGCGATCTCGTTCACCGCGAACTCGAGCAGATCCGACAGCTTCCCCATCTCCGAGGCGTCCATCACCGGCACGCGCGCCACGGCGCGGTCCAGATCCATGTCCACCGTGGTCAGCTCGCGGATCTGCGACTTGAGCACCTCCGCCTCGCGCGGCCCGGGCACCTGGCGGGCGAAGCCCTCGATGAAGAGCATGCCCTCGTACTCGTTCTCGATGTAGAGCGGCGCGCCGATGATGCTGAAGTTCAGGTGGCACTCGTGCGTGAGGGCCCGGCGCAGCCGCTTGCTGCTCTTGAACTTCTCGTGGAGCACGCGCACCGACTGGCCGCAGCGACGGCCGCCCTCCTTGGAGAGGAGCGACAGGCGGCAGAAATCATTGGGGGGCGGGATGATGTCGCCGCGCTGCCGCTCCTGCACCACGCCGTGCTTGTCCGCGAAGACCAGCTCCGCTTGCCACCACTTGCGGATGACCTCCTTGAGCATGATGATGGTGTGCAGGTTCTGGTACTTCTCGAATTCCATCCCGCTCCTCGTGCCGGTGTCGCGGCTCAGGACACCTCGAGACCCCAAGGTGTCCGATTTTTCGCCAATGCTCATATACATGGGTGCGGCGTGCTGTCCCCAGGGTTCTCTCCCGTGACTACATCGGCGCATACCCGTGGCGGATCGAGACAAGCCCACAGCGGCGGACACGATCACGCGGGCCATGATCACGATCATGGACACGGGCATGGGCACGGGCATGGGCACGGTCACCCGCCTCGGAGGCCGACCAACCTGGCGGACGAGCGGCGCAAGGATCGCAACCGGCTGCTGTTCGCGCTGGGCCTCACGGCGGCGATCGCCCTGGCCGAGGCCGTGGGCGGCTACCTCACCAACTCGCTGGCGTTGATGTCCGACGCGGGCCACATGTTGACGGACGTGTCCGCGCTGGCGCTGAGCCTGCTGGCGCTGTGGTTCTCGGGCAAGCCGGCCAACCTCAAGAAGACGTACGGCTACTACCGGATGGAGATCCTCAGCGCGCTGTTCAACGGCGTGCTGCTGCTGGGCATCACCGTGGTGATTCTGATGGAGGCCTGGGAGCGCTTCCGCATGCCGGCGCCGGTGAAGCTCGGCCCCATGGCGGTGGTGGCGACGGTGGGCCTGGTGTCCAACCTGGGCGCGCTGGCGTTCCTGCACCGCGCGCACTCGCTCAACGTGCGCGGGGCGTTCCTGCACGTGCTGGGGGACACGCTGTCCAGCGTGGGCGTGCTCGTGGGCGCGGGGATCATGACGCTCACCGGGTGGTACGTGGTGGATCCGATCATCTCCGCGCTGATCTCGGTGGTGATCGTGGTGGGCTCCATCCGGCTGGTGCGGGACTCGGTGGACGTGCTGCTGGAGGCCGTGCCCGCGCACGTGGACATGGAGGCGGTGCGCGAGCTGCTGCTGAAGGTCCAGGGCGTGAGCGCGGTGCATGATCTGCACGTGTGGACCATCTCCAGCGGGCTGTACGCACTGTCGGTGCACCTGGTGGTGGTCAACGCCCTGGCCTGCAACAACGACGAGATCCTCTCGGCGGTGAAGCACGATCTGTTCGATCGGTTCGGCATCGATCACACGACGATCCAGATCGAGAGCGAGGCCTACGCCCACGTGGGCGAGGTGCACTGAAGGGGCTCCAAGCGGTAGGGAGCGGACGCTCGGTGCGCAGTTGTCTTGCGGAGGCCCGAGAGTCGGACCATCCTCGGCGGCCGATGAGCGTGTTGGACAAGGTGCTGGCGCTACGGCCAGCGAACGCGGTGGCGCGGCTGGGGCCGGGATCCCGGCTGCCGTTGCTCAGCCCGAGCGAGCTGCTTCGGGCGCTGGAGGGCACTCCCGCGGCGCTGCCCTGCATTCCGGTGCGCGCCAAGGCGTCCGTGCCGGGGCTGCTGGCGGCGGCGCGGGCGGAGGACTCGGTGCTGGGGCTGGCGTGCTCCCATCCGTTGGCGGACCGGGGCGCCACGGAGCGCTTCCTGGCCACCGTGAAGGCCGCCGCCTCCGAGGCCGAGCACTCGCGCCCCCTGTTCCTGCAGGCCGGCCCGGTGCGCGTGGCGAAGCCGAAGCCGGAGGGCCTGGCGGTGCAGCAGGAGGCCATCCACCGCCTGGTGGACGATGGGTTCTCCCTGGTGTCGCTGGACGTGTCGAAGCTGGATGCGGCCTCGGCGGTGGAGGTGGTCCGGTCGCTCTCCGCGCCGCTGCGAGAGCGGGAGCTGCCGCTGGAGCTGTCATTGCCGGCGCCCACGCGAGAGTGGTCCACGCCGACGGACATGGCCCGCCCGCTGCTGGAGGGCCTGCGCAAGGGCGGCGTGCCGGTGCGCTTCCTGAGGGCCCCGGCGGGAGCGTTCGGCGAAGAGGATCTGGACGTGGGCCTGCTGCACCTGCTGGTGGAGCTGGCCACGGAGTTCGGCGTGAGCGTGACGGTGGCGGACGTGGGGGAGCGCTCCCTGCGCTCGCTGCCCACCCTGGTCGCGGCCGGGGTGCGCAAGGTGGACTGCGCGGGGCCCTTCGAGCGGCTGGCGCTGGCCGCGTGGCCCGAGGAGGCTCGGGGCGTGGTGGCGCAGAAGGCGGAGGCCACGGGCGTTCCCCCGGGCGAGCTGCTGGGGCTCATTGAAGAGCAGCTCCCCGCGCTGGAGCCCGCCGCCCGCGAGAAGCTCGAGGCGCTGTCCTTCACCGAGGCCACCGAGGTGCTGTCCCTGCTCGGGGTGTCCAAGTCCGGCTGGCGATCCATGGTGTGGCTCGCCGAGCACCAGGGCGACTGAGCCGATGCGGATCGTCGCGGGCAGCGCGAAGGGCCGGGCCCTGCAGGGGCCCAAGACGACGTCCCGGCACATCCGCCCCACGGCGGATCGGGTGCGGGAGACGCTCTTCAACGTGCTCGGCCAGTGGCTGGAAGGGCAGGCGGTGCTGGATCTCTACGCGGGCACGGGGGCGCTGGCGCTCGAGGCCCTCTCGCGCGGGGCGGGCCGAGCGGTGCTGGTGGACTCGGATCGCGAGGCGCTGGGCCTGTGCCGGCAGAACACGGACGCGCTGGGGTTCACCGCCCAGGTGGAGATCCTCTCCCAGCCGGTGGCGCGGGCGGTGGAGGCGCTGGGCAAGCGGGGCGAGCGCTTCGAGCTGATCTTCGCGGACCCGCCCTACGCGGCGCGGGTGGTGGAGACGGTGCTGGAGCAGGTGGGGAGGGCGGGGCTGCTGGCGCCTGGCGGCCTGCTCATCATCGAGCACGACAAGCGCGAGCCGGCCCCCGAGTCCCACGAGGGGTTCACCCGGGACGATCAGCGCCGGTTCGGGGACACGCTGGTGAGTTTCTACCGCATTCCTTGACCGACCCCTGGGGGCGTCCGACACTCCGGCGCCATGCCGGTGGCCATCTATCCAGGTTCGTTTGATCCGCTCACCAACGGGCACCTCAGCCTCATCCAGCGCGGCCTGCAGATGTTCGATCGGCTGATCGTGGCCATCGCGGTGAACCCGAAGAAGGTGCCGCTCTTCTCGCTGGAGGAGCGGCGCGAGCTCATCCGCCAGGCCTGCCCGGACTCGCGCGTGGAGGTGGACTCCTTCCAGGGGCTGCTGGTGGAGTACGCCAAGAGCCGCAACGTGAACGTGTTGATCCGCGGGCTGCGCGCCGTGTCGGACTTCGAGTACGAGTTCCAGCTCGCCAACATGAACCGCAAGCTGGCCCCCGGCATCGAGACCGTCTTCATGATGACGGGTGAGGACTACTTCTACATTTCTTCACAGCTCGTTCGGGAAGTTGCCTCCCTGGGGGGCGACGTCACTGGGCTGGTGCCAGCCAACGTGCACGCAAAGCTCCAGGCCAAGTTCGGCCAGAAGCCTTGATGCACTCGTAGTGCTTGTCCCCCCGGGCGTCTCGCGGTACCACCCGGGCATGCAATTGGCACAGCGCATCAAAGCGATCAAACCGTCTCCGACCCTGGCACTGAATGCGCGTGCCAAGGCGCTGGCGGCTCAAGGGGTGGACGTGGCGGGGTTCGTGGCCGGCGAGCCGGACTTCGACACACCCGAGTTCATCAAGCAGGCGGCCATCGACTGCTTGAAGGCGGGCTTCACCAAGTACACGCCGACGGCGGGCATCCCCGAGCTGCGCGAGGCCATCTGCGCCAAGCTCCAGCGCGACAACCAGCTCACGTACACGCCGGATCAGGTGCTGGTGTCCGTGGGCGCCAAGCACTCGCTCTACAACATCTTCCAGGCGCTGCTGAACGAGGGGGACGAGGTGATCGTCCTCACGCCGTACTGGGTGAGCTACCCGGACATGGTGCTCTTGGCCGGCGGGCGCCCCGTCTTCGTGGAGACGCGCGAGGAGAACGGCTTCGCGCCGGATCCCGAGGCCATCCGCCGAGCGCTCACCCCGCGCACCCGGGCCATCGTGCTCAACAGCCCCAGCAACCCCAGCGGCGCGGTGTTCTCGCGGGCCGCGCTGGAGGGCATCGCCTCTGCGGTGCGCGGGCATGACTGCCTGATCGTCAGCGACGACATCTACGAGAAGCTGCTCTACGAGGGCCAGTTCCTGAACATCGCCAACGTGGCGCCGGATCTGGTGCCTCGGCTGGTGGTGGTGAACGGGATGAGCAAGGCGTACTCGATGACGGGCTGGCGTCTGGGCTACGCGGCGGGGCCCAAGCCGCTCATCACGGGCATGCAGATGATCCAGGACCAGTCGACGTCCAACCCGACCTCCATGGTGCAGAAGGGGGCGGTGGCGGCGCTGAAGGGGCCCACGGACTTCCTGGGCAAGATGGTGGAGGAGTTCCGCGCACGCCGGGAGATCATCGTCGCGGGGCTCAACGCGCTGGACGGAGTGCGCTGCCGCACGCCTGAGGGCGCCTTCTACGTGTTCCCCAACGTGCAGGGGCTGCTGAAGCGCTCGTACAAGGGGAGCCCGGTGGGTACCTCGTCGCGGCTGTCCGAGATCCTCCTGGACGACTTCCGCGTGGCGGTGATGCCGGGCGCGCCCTTTGGAGCCGAGGGCTACCTGCGGCTGAGCTTCGCCACCTCGCGCGAGGTGATTCAGAAGGGGCTGGCGCGGATGAAGGACTTCGTCGCCGCGCTGAGCTGAGCGCCCCTCGTGGGCGCTTCGGGCGAACCTGTCTGACTGTCGGACAGGTTCTCGCAGACTCCTCGCGACGGGGTACGCTGCTCCCTCGAGCCGTTCGCCAGCGAGCTCCGAGCTACTGGAGAGAGCATGTCTGCGTGCCCATGCTGTCTGGAGGACCTGCCGCCCGCCCGCCTGGGCCTCGGGGGCCGCCGCCTCGTGGGGAGCTGCAGCCTCTGTGGGGACGAGGTGTGCCAGGCCTGCCTGCACTCGGGCTCGCCACGAGGACAGGTCTGTGGCAGCTGCCTGTGGGAGTCGTTCGCGGCCCGTGGTGAGACGCCCTCCATCCCCGAGCCTCCGGGCCGGCGCAGGCGGGCGGCGCAGGCGGCCTGTACGCATGCTCAAGCAGTGCGGTGGATGCGGTGCTGCCCCTCCTGCGGCGCCGAGATGGCGTGGGAGGCCGAGCACGGCAACCCCATGTGCGACGCCTGCGGAGCGCCTTCGCACCCTGCGTTCAATTGCTGCTGGGCCTGCGGCGAGTCCTTCGAGGAGGAGAACGAAGCCGGAGACACCGCCGAGGGCTACGCGCTCGACTTCGACTGCCGCTCGCGCAGGTGCCAGGGCAGGGTGGCGTGGCTCATGCCGTACTGCCCCTGGTGTGCCACGGCGCAGCGCTGGCAACCCTCCGAGGAGCCGGATGCGCCCACGTGCGTGGGGTGCGAGGCGAGGCTCGATCCCACCTGGGCCTTCTGCGCGTCCTGTGGCGAGGAGGCCCCGCTGCCCGAGGATTGCTTCGCCTGCGGAGCGCCGCTCAAGCAGGCCGACTCCGCCGCGCGCTGCGAGCACTGCCAACGAATGGTGTGTGGCGAATGCTTCGGCGATTACACGCTGCCGGAGCCCCGTGCCGGGCAACGCGAGGCCAGGGGCGGCGGCCTCGGTGTGCGCGAGCTGTTGCTGTGCACGCCGTGTGCGGAGGAACTCGGGGCGTCTCCGCTTCCGGAAGAGGAGCCCCCTGCGTCAACGCCCCGCGAGGACGAGGCGCGGCAGGGCGGAGACGAACCCCCGGCGGCCCGGGCCGCTCCTGCCAGCAGCCCATGGGAGGTGCTCGGCGTGGCTCCGGGCGCGCCTCTGTCCGAGGTGAAGCGGGCCTACCTTGCTCTCATCACCCAGTACCACCCGGACAAGGTGGCGCAGTTGGGGCCGAAGCTTCAGGCGTTGGCGGCGGAGGAGACGCGCCGGCTCAACCAGGCCTGGAGCGAGCTGCGCCAGCGGAGCGGCCCAGGGCGGGCGTAGCGCGCGGTGACGCTTCGCCGCTGTCGGCCCTTCACACCACGCCTGAGTTGTGCACCGCGAGCGACTGGAGCTTGTTCACGTGGAGGGGGCGCGCCGCCTCGCGTGTGGCGAAGGCCCGAATGGCTTCGAGCCCCGAGTATCGATCGTAGCCAAGAACCCGGACGGTCTGGAAATAGAAGGCCCAGGTGTTGAACCCCGTCCGGCGGCCCATCACGTTGGCGCCACAGAGGAGCCACTGGAAGTTGTGGCGGCCCATGAAGAACTTGCGGACCACGGCCTTGGTGAGGCCCGGGTCCACGGCGGCGTTGAGGCCAATGTTCGCGGAACGGTACGCAGTGACGTTCGCGTGCCCCGCCGCCACGCCCGTGACGGCCTGGAACATGAAGTCCATGTAGCTCTGCTTGTTCCCAGCCGGGACGTCCGGCACGTCGCCTGCGTTGGCATGGAAGAACTGCGGAGCGGCTCCGGGGGGCCGCCAGATGTAGACGGTGCATCCACCGAGCGGCGCGGTGAAGCAGAAATTCGCGTCGTTGCCGAGCGTGACGTGGGTGATGCCGTTCTGGCGATATGGGAGAAAATAGGCCCGGCGGCTCGGGGCGCCGCCGCCGCCGACGGGATCATTGGCCAGCAGCTGGAAGTCGGACTTCACATACGCGGGCAGGAAGCCCCACATCATGGGGTTGTTGGCCGGGTTGTTGGCCGCCTGGAACCATGCCCACGTACGCCCGCCACCTCCGCCGACCGGAAGGACTCGGGCGGCCAGGTTGTTGATCGCGCCCGTGACGCCGGGCAGCGTGACCGCGGGGATGTTGCCCTGTGGTACCGGCGCGACACCGTTCCCGGCGTGCGTGAGGAACGTCGCGTGCTGAGTGAGCACCTGGAGGCAGTTACCCCCATGCGAGCAGTAGGCGTAGTTCTGAAGGAACAACGGCGTGTTGGCGACGAGTTCATGGTGCTGGGGCATGCGCTCTGTCCTCCCGCTCCTCGTGGTCCATCGTCTGCGGATTATAGGACAGCGCGCTCGCCTCGTCCCTCATGGGAGGCAGGCATGGCGGAGTTACGGCGAGGAGCCCACGAGCACGCGTGAGAAGAAGGGCAACACATGCGTCGCTGTCCGCGCGTTGATGCGGTTGAGGTGGTCACCCTCGTAGGTCTCATAGCGGTGAGGCACGCCCAGCCGCTTCAGCTCCTCGGAGAGTTTGCGCACCGTCGCTGGAATGTGGGTGAGCTTGTCCTGGGTGCCGACGTCAAAGGCCAGGCCCCGCAGGCGCAGCAGCGCTTCCCGGTACTCGGCCACGTGAGGCAATACCAAGGCCTGCTGCCATGAATGATAGGCCGGCTCGGAGGGCACCAGGTGCCCTCCCTGTTCCTGGAAGGGAGACATGAAATACAGCGGCGGGCGTCCAGGCGCGGGCGAGGCCGCGGCCAACCACGCGACGAGGAGCTGCGAATAAAACATCCCCTGAGCCGCGGCCTCATCCAGCTGAGACTGCTGGGTGAAGTGCGTCACCTGGGCCCACGCAGGGTTGTCGACGCCCAGATCCTCCTCCAACGCCAGGCAACACGGGGACATGGCATACACGGCGCCGAACACGTCCGGGTGCCTCATTCCCAGTCGCAGCGCGCCAAAACCTCCCATGGAGTGGCCCGCGATGCCCCGGCTCTCGGCCCGCGCCAGCGTCCGGTACGTCGAGTCCACGAAGGCCACGAGATCCTTCACGATGGCGTCCTCCCAACCTCCGGTAACGGGGGAGTTCATGTAGAAGGAGCCGCCGTAACGGTTGCGTCCATTGGGGATGACGACGATGAACTCCTGGATGGCACCCTGCTGCACCAGCGTGTCCATTTGCTCCTGCACGGACGGGGCACCTGGCCCGGGCGTGGTCGAGCCGCTCGGTGAGCTGAGGAAGCCGTGGAGCAGGTAGAGCACGGGGAAGCGCCGTTCGGGCTGCCGGGCGTAGCTGGGGGGCAGGTAGACCTGGACCTCCTGGTCCGCGGTGTCTCCCAGCAGGTTGCCCTCCAACGCGGGACTGTGAAACGTGGTGTGCACCAACTGCCCCGCTTGCACCGGTGGGGCCAGCACGCGAGCACTGCACCCAGCGCCCACTCCCCCCGCAGTCAGGACCAGAGCCACTCCAAGAGCGCCAAGACGCATGAGGCCGGAGGCTAGCTCAGCCGCGAGTTTCCTCGAAGCCTCCCCGGCGCTTCTGAGGACTTGCTCGTGCTATACAGGCGCCCGTCATGACTGCCCAGCGCCAGCGCCTGCGCCTGCTCCTGATCGAAGACTCTTCAGATGACGAAGAGCTGCTGCTGCAAGAGCTGGGAACCAGCGGTTATGACGTCTCCCATACCCTGGTGATGACGCGCGAGGAGCTCTCTCGCGCGCTCGAGGCGGGTCCCTGGGACGCCATCATCTCCGACTACAGGCTGCCAGGGTTCACCGGGCTGGAGGCCTTCTCCCTGGTGCAGCAGCGCGGGTTGGATATTCCTTTCCTGCTGGTATCGGGGACCATTGGTGAAGACACCGCCGTGGCGGCGATGAAGGCCGGGGTCCACGACTTCCTGCTCAAGGATCGCCTGGGGCGCCTGGGCCCGGCCCTGGCTCGCGAGCTGCGCGAGGCCGTGGTTCGGGCCGAGCGCCGGAAGATGCAGGAGCAGCTCCTGTTGTCGGATCGGCTCGCCGCACTGGGCATGCTCGCCGCGGGCGTGGCGCATGAGATCAACAACCCGCTCTCCTCGCTGCTGGTGCACCTGGACCTTGCCCTGAACCCTCCCGAGGAGCGGCAGCTGCATCCGGAGGAGGCCCAGGTCGTGCGCAGCGCCTTCGAGTGCGCCGTGCACATCCGTGACATCGTCCGGGACATCAAGATCTTCGCCCGGCCAGACTCGGAGCAGTTCGGCCCCACGGAGCTGCACCGGGTGCTGGACTCCGTGCTGCGGATGGCCTGGCACCAGGTCATCCACAAGGCCCGGCTCGTCAAGGATTACCAGGGGAGCGCCACCGTCCACGGCAGTGAGGCGCGGCTGGCTCAAATCTTCCTCAACCTCGTCATCAACGCCGCGCAGGCCATCCCCGAGGGCCAGCGTGATCAGCAGGAGATCCGCGTGGTGACTCGGCCCGAGGTGCCTGACTCCATTCGAGTGGAGATCCACGACACCGGGCCCGGCATCCCACCGGAGCTGCATGAGCGCATCTTCGAGCCCTTCTTCACCACGAAGCCGGTGGGGGTAGGGACGGGGCTCGGGCTGTCCATCTGCCGCCGCATCGCGACAGAGATGGGGGGCCATATCGGCTTGAAGAGCCAGCCGGGTCAGGGGAGCTTGTTCTGGGTGCTCCTGCGCTCTGCCCAGGGATCCTCATGAGCCAGGGTCTAGAGACAACGCTGGAGGAGCTGCACGAGTTCGTCGTCCGGCTCATGACGAATGAGCCTCACGTCCGGTGCCGCGTCGGCGCGGGGCCGCTCTCGCCGCTGGCCATGGTGCTCAACGAGCTGGCCGAGCTGCTCGAGAACCGCCGCCTGTCCTCCACCGAGAAGTTTGGCATCGAGGCGCTGGTCGAGCAGTCCCAGACCATGATGCTCACCTGTGACACCTCGGAGCGGATCCGCTACATCAACTTCACCACGTCCGGGCATTCGCACGAGACGGTGCTGGGCCGGAGCGTCTACGACTTCATCCTCCCCGCCGATCGTGAGCGCGTCCGGGGCTTCATCCGGGGCGTCCTCGAGACGGGTGAGCCCGCGGCGTACGACATCCAGTCCATCGCCCTCACTGGGCCCCAGTGGTACGCGGTGAAGGTGGGGCCGATCCGGGACGCGGGCCGCATCGTGGGCTTCACGGTGATCACCACGGACGTCTCCAACCTCAAGAGAACGCAGCTGCGGCTCGAGCAGAGCCTGCGTGAGCTGGCGCGCTCCAACCGCGAGCTGGAGTCCTTCGCGTCCATCGCCTCGCACGATCTGCAGGAGCCGCTGCGGAGGATCCAGTCCTTCGGCGAGCGGCTGAAGTCAGCGGCCGGCCCCGCGCTGGGGCCAGAGAGCCATGACTACATCGATCGGATCCTGAACACCACGGCGCGCATGCGCAGGCTGATCACGGATCTGCTCACGTTCGCGCGCGTCACCTCGAAGGCCCAGCCCTTCGTCCGCGTGGAGCTCGGCGAGATCGTCCGGGATGTCCTGACGGATCTCGAGGTGGCCATCGAGCAGTCCGGGGCGCGCATCACGGTGGGCGAGCTGCCAGCGCTGGAGGCGGATCCAACCCAGATGCGGCAGCTGGTTCAGAACCTGCTGTCCAACGCCCTCAAGTTCCGCCGCGAGGGCGTGAAGCCTCTCATCTCCATCGAGGCTTCGGTGGACCCGGGGGCGCGCCGCCTCGAGCTGCGGCTCCAGGATAACGGCATTGGCTTCGACGAGAGCTACCGCGAGCAGATCTTCACCTTGTTCCAGCGGCTGCACTCGTCCGAGAAGTATGAGGGATCGGGCCTGGGGCTCGCGCTCTGCCGGAAGATCGTCGAGCGCCATGGCGGCACCATCGAAGCACGCAGCTCGCCTGGCAGCGGAACCACCTTCACGGTCACCCTTCCCCTGGAATATCGGGAGCAGGGAGCGGCGGAGCACCCCCAATCGTAGACGCGCTCGCCGATCGCAGACTCCGGAAGCGTCAGTTTCTCATCGCGCAGGGCGTGCTCGGAGTGGAGCACTACTACGACAACAGCCTGTTCCTCGGTCAGCTCTGCCCGGTGCACAAGGCCGGCAAGTAGCGGCGGGCCTCAATCCAGATGCTCGAGCTCGAGCCCCGAAGGGGGGCAGTTTGACGGCTCATGGATCGGCCTTCATATTTCGCCCATGCCAAATCGCCCCCTGCTCGTCGCGTCACTTGCGCTCTTTCTCGGCCTCGGCGCTTGTGCGTCACTGGAGCGCCGAGTCGTGAGCGGAAAGATCCGGGATGCCCTCCAGTCCACGGTGGTCCCCGGCGCCGATACCCAGGAGCTCGGCAACGGGCTCACAAGCTACCGCTGGCTCAGCTACCGCACGCTCTGGCTGACGACGAGCGAAGGCGTCGTCGTGTTCGATCCGCTCAATCGCGCGGCCTCGGCGGACATCGCCGCTCACCTCAAGGAAGGTGGGCAGCCGCTGCGCTACGTCATCTACAGCCACGGGCACCGGGATCATGTGAGCGGAGCCGATGCCCTGGGCGGTCATCCGATCGTGCTCGCGCATCGCCGCACCGCCGAGGACATCCGCGTGCGCGGGTATTCGGACGTCGTCGCGCCCACGGAGACATTCGATGAAGACGAGCACGTGCTCGAGATTGGCGGCGAGGAGATCCGGCTGATCCGGCTCGCGGGCGCGCACACGGACGCGCTCGTCGCGAGCTACTTCCCGCGCCGCCGTCTCCTCTATGCCGTCGACCTGGTATGGCCGGGCCAGCTGCCTCCGCCGGGGGCGCCGCTGTCGTATTCGGGAGTCGAGCGGGCGCTCGATCGTCTCCTCCAGCTGGACTTCGACACCTTCGTTCCTGGCCACGGCGCCATCGTGAAGCGACAGGAGGTCATTCGCTACCGGACGTTTCTGTCTGATCTCCGCAAGGAGTTCGTCGCCGCGCTCCAGCGCCGCGGGCTGAACGATCTGCACTCGGCATCAACGTTCCTGGCGGCCCCGGAGCAGCTCGGGAGCGTCTTCTTCGAAGTCATCGACGCGCTCAAGCCTACCTATGGAGACTGGGAGAACTACGACGCGGCCATCCTCCCCACGGTGCAGTGGTGCTTCTGGTCGGTGCTCACTGGCGACTGAAGGTGCTCCATCGCGGCCGGACCGCTCCTGGCTGGCCTTCACGTCACACGTTTCGTCCTGACAGGTGTGGCACGCGGGTAGAGTGGGAGCCCACCCCTGACGAGGCACTGCATGAAGAGCCCGCCCACCTCTGCACCGCATTCAGCCTTGCTCTCCCCGGGGATGGAGGTGGGACCCTGGCGGGTGGTGGCGTGGGCGGGGCAGGGCATCCAGGGCGCCGTGTATCAGGCGGTGCGAGTCGGACAGGAGCAGGTCGGCCCCGTGGCGCTCAAGCTCGCCGTGTACCCGAGAGATCCGCGCTTCGCACGCGAGGTGACGCTGCTCTCCCGCGTGGACCACCCGAGTGTCCCGCGCCTGCTGGACTCGGGAGAGTGGCAGCACCCCAGCGGCGCACGCCACCCGTATCTAGTAATGCAGTGGGTGGACGGAGTGTCGCTGTACGACAGGGCCCGGCTGGAAGCTCCCAGCTCCGAGCAGGTGCTCCAGTGGATGGCCCAGCTCGCACGGGCGCTCCAGGCGCTGCACGCTCAAGGAGGCCTCCATCGGGACGTGAAGGGTAGCAACATCCTGGTGCGGCGCACGGACGGTCGCGCGATCCTCACGGACTTCGGCGCGGGCTTCTACGCGGAGGCCGCGACACTCACGCCGCCCACCGTGATCCCAGGCGCTCTGGCCTACCGCTCTCCGGAGGCGGCCCTGCTCGAGCTGCGGCTCCTCCGCGATCCCAGGGCTCGCTACAGCGCTGGGCCAGCGGATGATCTCTACGCGCTGGGAGTCTTGGCCTGCCGGCTCGTCACCGGTGAGTACCCGGAGCTGGGCGAGCCCAGCCAGGATGAGCACGGGAACTGGAAGGTGGAGACGGTGGTGGCTCCGCCCGCGTTGATGGATGACGCTCGCGTGGTTCCGCCGCTGCGGGCGTTGATCCTGCGCATGCTCTCGGTGCGCCCCGAGGAGCGTGGCACTGCGGCGGATCTGGCTGAACTGCTAGAGCAGGCCGCGGAGCGACTCTCGCCGGTGAGCATTCCGACGAGTCTGGCGGAGAAACTGCCGCCACCTTCGCTACAGCCCCGCGAGGAAGTGCCCACCGAGTTCAGCACCCAGGCTCGGGACGCGGCCAAGGTGGAAATCCAGGTTCGCGAGGAGCTCTCTGGAGCGAGAGTCTCAGATAGACGCGCCAAGCTCCGAGTGCGCACATGGACTCGGAGGCTCTGGCTTGCGACAGCCGCCGCAGGCCTGGCGCTGGCCACGTGGGCAGCGTGGTCAGTTCTCCCGCGTTCTGTAGAGAGGCCGTCCTTCGCCCGGAAAGAGGCTGCGAATAAAGGCCGGGCGGATGCGGGCACGGCGGGGCTCGGCGATGCCGCGTCGAGCTCCTCGGAGGAGGAATCACCCGAGTCCTTGCTGGAGGTGATGGCCGAGGACCCGCTCCCCGAACCCTTGCCAGGGCAGACGCGGCCTGATGCGAAGGGGAGATGCCCTCGCAAGCGGCAGGTCGTCCTCAATGGAGGATGCTGGTTGACGTTCTCTTTGGAGCCCGAGGAGTGCGCAGGTGTGAACGGTCAGATGTTCAAGGGCATGTGCTACGTGCCCTTTTTCGCTCACGACCGCCAACCTGCCTCAGGCCCAGGCGATCAACGATGAAAAGAACAGCCTACCAACTCGTTTAAGAGGTTTCTTCAGCGAAGCCACTCGCAAATGGGAGCGGCCGGAATTACCTTGCTGGCGAACTGTTAGCACCATGAGCTCGATCCGCTCGGCTACCTGCGAGATCTGCTGTTCCTGCTACACAGTTGGCCTATGCAGCGCGTGCTCGACTTGGCCCAGCGAATTGGACGGTCGCGATGCACCGCGCAGAGGTGCGTACCGAGTTGGACGCCGACGTCTTCTGTTACGCGGCGCTCGGGATACTCAATCCGTCTGCCGCGAAGTAGGACTACCTGCCACGCATCAATCGGCGCGCCAACCGACGGTGCTCGTCGGACGGATACACATGTTCTGATGAGCGGAGCAGGATCACCGTTCACATGCGCTACTCAATCAGGGAGGGTCAGTGGTGGGAGATACCGCAGGAGGCGGTAGCGGATTTCTCTCAGAGATGCCCTTCGTGTCTCAAACTGCGCGGGGGTCAACGTTGTAACGCTCTCCTTCAATCGCACAATGGCCTGAGCGTACTCATCAATCTCATGGCCCACTTCTTTTTCGATCAGAGCACTCTCTCGCCTGACAATCTTTTGAACCTCGGCTGAGACTTCTGCGATCTTCTCACTGAGTTCCGCGAGTTTCGGAGATTTAGGATCACTCTTGTCCATGATGAGGTAATCATCCAAGTAGGTCTGTAACTCTGTCAGGGCGCTGATGATGCGGATGTACGCGGCAGCCCGAGCCTTTCCAAGCTCAAGGACCATGGCCTGGGTCCGTCGGTACTTCTCGATGGCACGTGTGACCAAGTAGGTCAGCCCGGTACCAACCATCGCGAGCAATCCCTTGTCAATGAGTGCAAGGACGACCTTTTCCCAGAACGGATCCACACCAAGCTCTTTTCTAGAAGGCTGTGGACACCACGAAGACGTACTTCTTCAACACCCAGCCCTCCACGCTCGCACCACGCAGATAGTTATAGTACTGAATCTGGATCCACTTGTGCTTCTTCTGGAGCAGCAGAACCTGCTGTCCCGGATGGAGATCCGCAACCTTGGTGGACTTCACGGAGGGATTCACCAGCAGCCTCGCATGGCGCCTGACGATATAGACTTGAGCATCGGCTGCCTTAGCGGACTCTTCATTCGCGGTGAGGTGGTCCAGCGCTTCGCGTACCGTAGGAAGGTCCTCAGCCTGTACCAACTCAGGCGTAGGTGCCTTCGAGAGCAGTGCCACTGTGTCCTGGACACCTCCTTCAGAGGCCTGCTTCGTAATCTCTGAAGCCTGCTTCCCATTAAGGAGGCCACACTTGGCGTAGTAGGTGATGATGAGAGAAACCAGCAAGGACACGGCGAACTTAAACACTTTTTCAATTGCTCGCTTCTCCATGACGGATGACGCGGCATTTCGGTGTGCCTCATGCTTTGCAAACAGAGCATGAAGCAATGCCCCTGTTTGCTGCATCACCTCTCGCACCTCAGCGTCCGCTGGACTCTGTGCGAGCACCTCCATATCTGTCATCAGGTCGACCAGCGCGGACTGTTCACGAACCTCCTCAAGGACTTCTGGGTCGCTGGCTGCTGCCTCAATCAAAGCAGCTGCCGCGACCGCAGCACGCGTCAGGTCCCTTTCGAAGTTGCCTACCACCCCAGCGATCGCGGCCGCCGCGCCAAACTCATTCAATCCAGCGACGCTCTTGAAGAGAGAGTCGAGAGTTCGGGCGCCCTGGAAAGCAAGGGGCATAGTGCTCATCTGAGACACGCTCTTGAACAACGAATCCAATGCCCCCGCGCTCTCAAATCCGTTGGAAAGCGTGAGCGAGTGAGCCATGCTCTTGAATAGTGTGTCGAACGCCCGGGTGCTCTCGCTAGCCATGCGCAGCGCGCTCATGTCCCTGACACCATTATTGAAGAGCGAGTCGAGGGTTCGAGCACTCTCGAAGGGCTTGGTGAGCGCGCTCATGTCCCTCACACTTTCAAACAGTGAGTCGAAGCCTCGAGCACTTTCGCTGGCCATGCGCAGCGCGCTCATGCCGCTCACGCTCTTGAGAAGCGAGTCAAAGGAGCGGCTGCTTGCCTCTGCCATGGAGAGTGCGCTCATGCCGCTCACGCTCTTGAGCAGCGTGTCGAAGGTATGGTCCCTCCTGAGTCCCGTGGAGAGTTCATGCATCCGGGACACGCTCTTGAAGAGCGAGTCAAAGCCCCCAAACATGTTGTCCCAATCACGCGACCGAGTCACTTGAGTCTCCTAGGAAATAACCCTCCACATCGAGTGGAAGCCATGCGCTTCCTACTCCTAACTTCGAATCCATGTACACCATACGTAGCTGGCGGGTAACAAGGATAAGCGGGATGAGAGGACGCTGGCTCAAGCCAACCGGCTGGAAGGGTACCTGAAGGAAGCGCACCGCGTGCAACTCACTTCAGTTGGGCCATCCCTCCCGTCTGTAGAGACTGGCTCGACCCGAGTGAACTCCGCCGCGGGCGAAGAACGGCGACTTGAGTCGCGCAGTGCTGGGGTACTGCTGACTTCAGTCCGTGTACGCGAATGCCTTCGCCTGCCCATCCTTGGGCGCGCGGAAGAGCAGCACCGCCGCGTGCCCGGAGAGGTTGCCCACCGCCGCGTAGACGTCCGTGTCCTTCAGGTTTCCGAGCCCCAGCCGTGCCGGCGGCTTGCCGTACTTCTTCTCCATCTCCGCCAGCGGGAGGACCTCGATGTCGTAGAGGGAGATGAGGTCCGTGCGCTTCACGCGCAACTGCTTCACCCAGGCGGCCACCAGCTCCTCGGGCGTGCCGTACTTCTTGTCCTCGAGCTGGAACGGATAGGCCAGCTCGCTCACGGCCCGGCGCGCGTCCCCGGTCAGCAGGTTCTCGAGGATGAATCGGGCCTCCGTCTTCACCCGCTGCCGCCTGTCTGCCTCCACCGCATCCAGTGGCGCCGGTGCCCCCGATGGAGCCGCCGTCCCAGGACTCGGTGCGGCGGCCTGAGCCTTCGGAGCCGGAGCCGCTGGGGCCGCAGCTTCCGCCTTCGGGGCCGCAGCCGGAGCCGCTGGGGTTGGCTTGGCCTCGGTGGAAGCAGGGGAGGGAGCCTTCGCCGCAGGAGCAGGCGCTGCTGGAGCAGCCTGGGGCTCAGCAGCGGCAGGCGTCTTCTTCTCCGGAGCCTTCGCCTCGGGGGCCGCCTGGGGCTCCGCAGCGGCAGGCGCCTTCTTCTCCGGAGCCTTCGCCTCGGGGGCCGCCTTGGGCTCAGCGGCAGCAGGTGCCTTCTTCTCCGGAGCCTTCGCCTCGGGCGCAGGGGCAGCCGGCGGAGCCTGGGCCGGCTCGGGAGCCTGGGCGAGTGCAGGAGTGGCGAGGGTGACGAGCAAGGCCAGGGACCAGCGACGCATGGAACCTCCAAGGATCGCGCCGGTTCTACCAGAGCCCTGCCCGGTTGGCCTGTGTCACTCCATGAGCAGGCGACGAAGCCGGTTCACTCCCCGCGTGCATGTGCCCAGCGACGTGCTATGGGGGCCCCCCGATGCCCAAGCGTACCGATATCCGCAAGGTTCTCGTGATCGGGTCGGGACCGATCGTCATTGGCCAGGCCGTCGAGTTCGACTACTCGGGGACCCAAGCCATCAAGGCGCTCCGAGACGAAGGCGTGGAGGTGGTGCTGCTCAACAGCAACCCCGCCACCGTGATGACGGACCCCGAGTTCGCTCACCGCACCTACATCGAGCCCATCACCGTCGAGGCCGCCGAGAAGATCCTCGCCGCCGAGCGCCCGGACTCCCTGCTGCCCACCATGGGCGGACAAACTGCTCTCAACCTCGCCAAGGCCCTGGCCGAGCAGGGCATCCTCGAGAAGTACGGCGTGCGGCTGATCGGCGCCTCGCTCGAGGCCATCAACAAGGCCGAGGACCGTCAGCTCTTCAAGGCCGCCATGCAGAAGATCGGCGTGGCGCTGCCCAAGAGCGGCTACGCGAAGACGCTCGACGAGGCCATGGCCGTCGTGGCGGAGATTGGCTTCCCCGCCATCATCCGCCCCTCGTTCACCCTGGGCGGCACTGGCGGTGGCATCGCCTACAACCGCGACGAGTTCGAGGCCATCTGCCGCTCCGGCCTCAAGGCCAGCCCCACCTCCACCATCCTGGTGGAAGAGAGCGTGCTCGGCTGGAAGGAGTATGAGCTGGAGGTGGTCCGGGACTCGGCCGACAACGTCATCATCGTCTGCTCCATCGAGAACCTGGACCCCATGGGCGTGCACACGGGGGACTCCATCACCGTGGCCCCCGCGCAGACGCTCACGGATCGCGAGTACCAGCGCCTGCGCGAGGCCTCGCTGCGCATCATCCGCGAGATCGGCGTGGACACCGGCGGCTCCAACATCCAGTTCGGCGTCAACCCGAAGGATGGGCGCATCGTCGTCATCGAGATGAACCCGCGCGTGTCCCGCTCCAGCGCGCTGGCCTCCAAGGCCACCGGGTACCCCATCGCGAAGATCGCCGCCAAGCTGGCCTTGGGCTACACGCTGGACGAGCTGCGCAACGACATTACGCGCGACACGCCGGCCTCGTTCGAGCCCACCATCGACTACGTGGTGGTGAAGATCCCTCGCTTCAACTTCGAGAAGTTCCCCCGCGCGGACCGGACGCTCACCACGAGCATGCGCTCGGTGGGCGAGGTGATGGCCATTGGCCGGACGTTCTCGGAGGCGTACCTCAAGGCGCTGCGCTCCATGGAGGCCGGGCGCCTGGCGCTGGAGCCGGTGGAGCTGCCCCAGGAGAAGGAGGAGCGCGAGAAGGTGCTCTACGAGGCCCTGCGGGTGCCTCGCCCCGATCGCCCCTGGTACGTCGCCCAGGCCTTCCGCGAGGGCATGACGGTGGAGCAGGTGCACGAGCTGTCCGCCATCGATCCGTGGTTCCTGCGGAAGATCGAGGATCTGGTGCACCGCGCGCAGCAACTGCAGGAGTTCGGCCGGCTGGATCAGCTCCCCGACGAGGCCCTGCGCGAGGCCAAGGCGCACGGCTTCTCGGACAAGTACCTGGGGCAGCTCTTGGGCTACCCGGAGTCCGACGTCCGAGCGCACCGGCACGCCCGAGGCATCCGGCCTGTCTACAAGCGGGTGGACACCTGCGCCGCCGAGTTCGAGGCCTACACGCCCTACCTGTACTCCACCTATGAGGAGGAGGACGAGGCGCCGCCCACGGATCGCAAGAAGGTGCTCATCCTGGGCAGCGGGCCCATCCGGATCGGCCAGGGCATCGAGTTCGACTACTGCTGCGTGCACGCCGCGTTCGCGCTGCGCGAGGCGGGGTACGAGACGGTGATGGTCAACTGCAACCCGGAGACGGTGTCCACGGACTACGACACCTCGGACCGCCTGTACTTCGAGCCGCTCACCATCGAGGACGTGCTCGAGGTGGCCGAGCGCGAGAAGCCCATTGGCGCCATCGTCCAGTTTGGCGGCCAGACGCCGCTCAAGCTGAGCGTGCCGCTGGAGAAGGCGGGGCTGGCCGTGCTGGGCACCTCGCCGGACGCCATCGACCGGGCCGAGGATCGCGAGCGCTTCGCCAAGCTGATCGAGAAGCTGGGGCTCACGCAGCCGGAGAACGGCGTGGCCCGCAGCCACGAGGAGGCGTTCCGGATCGCCGAGCGCATCGGCTACCCGGTGATGGTGCGGCCCAGCTACGTGCTGGGCGGCCGCGCCATGGAGACCGTGTACGACGCGGCCAGCCTGGAGCGCTACATGCGCGAGGCCGTGAGCGCGTCCCCCGAGCACCCGGTGTTGATCGATCGCTTCCTGAAGGACGCCATCGAGGTGGATCTCGACGTGGTGGCGGACCGGACGGGCGCGGTGCTGGTGGGCGGGGTGCTGGAGCACATCCAGGAGGCGGGGGTGCACTCGGGAGACGCGGCCGCGACGCTGCCGCCGCACTCGCTGTCGCCGGATCTCGTGGAGCGGATGAAGGATCAGGCCATCGCCCTGGCCCGCGAGCTGAACGTGGTCGGGCTGATGAACGTCCAGTTCGCCATCCAGGGGAAGACCATCTACATCCTGGAGGTGAACCCGCGCGCCAGCCGCACCGTGCCGTTCATCTCGAAGGCCACCGGCGTGTCGCTGGCGAAGCTGGCGGCCCTCTGCATGGTGGGCAAGACGCTGGAGGAGCTCGGCCAGACGCAGGAGGTCGAGTTCAAGCACGTCGCCGTGAAGGAGTCCGTGTTCCCGTTCGCGCGCTTCGCGGGCGTGGACGTGATCCTCGGCCCGGAGATGAAGTCCACGGGCGAGGTGATGGGGATCGCGGATGACTACGCGTCGGCCTTCGCCAAGAGCCAGCTGGCGGCGGGGGTGAAGCTGCCTCGCGCGGGCCGGGTGTTCATCTCCGTCAAGGACGAGGACAAGCCGGCGGTGGTGGATCTGGCCCGGCGCCTGCGCGCCATGGGCTACGAGCTGGTGGCCACCGGCGGCACCCACGCGTACCTGGCCACCAAGGGCATCCAGGCCCAGCGGGTGATGAAGGTGAAGGAGGGGCGCCCCAACATCGTCGACAAGATCGTCGATGGGGCGATCATGCTCGTGATCAACACCACGTTCGGCAAGCAGGAGATCGCCGACAGCTTCTCGATCCGCCGCGAGTCCCTGATGCACGGCATCCCGTACTACACGACGGTGCAGCAGGCGCGCATGGCGGTGGGCGCGCTGGAGGCGCTGCGGCGCTCGGAGCTGAGCGTGAAGCCGCTGCAGGACTACCTCAAGCTGGCGCAGCGGCACGCGTAGCCCCCCGCGGCCCCCGCGGCCAAAGGCGACGGGTGGAAGGCCCTTCCCGAGGGTGGCAGACTGGCCATCTTCTCTCGGGAGGCAGCTCATGCACTCGCTCACCCGCGCCGCGCTGGCTGTCGTGCTGTCCCTGGCCGCTGCCTGCACCAGCAGCGGGCCACGGCCTGAGACCGTTCTGGCCTCGGGGCAGGCGGGCCCTTCCTCGCTCGCCTCGGACGGGACGTTCCTCTACTGGACCAACCGTTCGGGCGGCGAGGTGATGCGCCTGCCGCTCGCGGGAGGCACGCCCGAGCGGCGGGCCTCGGGGCTGTCGCAGCCTCAGGGGATCGTGCTCGGCTCGACGGACCTCTACTGGGCCAACCCTGGCGACCAGTCGGTCCTGAAGGTTCCGCTCGCGGGAGGGGAGCCCACCCCCGTGGCGACCCACCAGTCAGACCCGGGCGACGTGGCGGTGGCGGCGGGCTACGTCTTCTGGTCCAACAAGTCCGGGACGATGATGAAGGCGGCGGTCTCCAGCGGGGCGGCCTCGGCGGTGAGCGATCAGACCAGTGGCCCCGGCGACGTCGCCACCAACGCCACGCACGTGTTCTGGACCAACGCCGATGGCTCCATCCGCCGCGCTCCGCTGGGCGGCGGGCCCGAGGAGCTCCTGGCGCGTGGGGACCAGAACGCCACCAGCCTGGCCCTCGACGAGACGCACGTCTACTGGACCACCTTCTTCGGGAGCATCCATCGCGTGCCCCTGGCCGGCGGGACCCTGGAGAAGCTGGCCGAAGGCGAGAGCCACCCGCGCTCCATCGCCGTGGACGGCTCCTTCCTCTACTGGGCCGCGGGCAGCAAGGACGGCACGATCCGGAGGATGGCGCGCTCGGGTGGAAAGCCCGAGACCTTCGCCGCGGAGCAGGCGGAACCTACCGGAATCACAATCGATTCCGGGAGCCTCTATTGGGTGAATGAGGCGGGGGGCACCGTCGTTCGTGCACCCCGGTGAGCAACCGCTTTTCAATTTCAGCGATAATCTCCATACGTTCCCCGGAGATCCCCCATGACTCGCATCAACAGCCCGCTTGCTCCCCCCCGCCCTCACACCGTCGAGGGCCCGAGCCCGGCTCAAGCCACCAAGGCCCCTGCGAGCACCCCGACGGCGCAGCCGGCGGGCTTCTCGGGCGACTCTGCCTTCCAGAAGGGCGTGGCCAGCAGCAGCGCCCCGGCCGCGCTGTCCGCCTTCGCGCCGAGCGGCGCCGAGAAGCTGTCCCCGAATGATCTGGGCGTGCTGGCCCAGGACCAGGGCAACACCAACGCGTGCGGCACCACGTCGCTCGCCAACGTGCTGACCTACTGGGGCAAGCCCACCACCCACGAGCAGGTGGACAGCTCCATCCGCCACTTCGATCTGTTCACCGCGCCGGACAAGATCGTGAGCTACGCGCGGGACCACGGCATGCGCGCCGAGATGAAGACGGACGCCAGCGTGGAGGATCTCGCGCACATGGTGGACCAGGGCGTGCCGCCGATCATCCTGATGGATCCGGACAGCAACAAGAACGCCAACATGCACTACATGACGGTGTCCGGCTACGACCGCGACGACAGCGGGAAGATCACCGACGTGGTCGTCGCGGACAGCGCCGGCGGCTACCGCTACAAGATGTCGGCCGAGGACTTCCAGCAGAAGTGGAACAACCTCAAGATGGGAGGCATCAGCACGGGGCTCAGCAACGTGATGATCTCCGTGGTGCCGAACGATGGGCGCAAGGTGGTGGGCGGTGACGGAGCGACGCGCAACGCCGCGGACATCCATCTGCCCAAGTCCAGCCTGGGGAGCGCCATCAAGACCGCCCCGGCTCGCGCCGTCACCGATGTCATCACCGACGTGACGACGGCCGCCGACAAGGTCGAGCACGCCGCCAAGGACGCGGGCAAGGCCATCGGCGACGGCGCGAAGAAGGCCTGGCACTCCATCTTCGGCTGAGAGGAGCGCCCTCGGGACAGGGCGCTCCTCACCGAGCGCCCTGCCTCAGTGCCCGCCTTCCTCCGCCAGCACCAGCCGGCGCAGGATGGGGATGGGCGGGTAGCCGTACGAGACGACCTGATCGTGGAAGCGCTGGAGCGTGAAGCTCGCGCCCCACTTCGCGCGGGCCTCCTCGCGCAGCTCCAGCAGCATCTTCTTTCCCAGCGCGTAGACGAGGTAGGTGGGATCCGAGGTGCCCCGCTTGGCCTCGCGCTCGGCGTTGGTGTGCGTCATATAGGCCTGCTCCTCGAAGAAGCGCACGGCCTGCTCGTAGGTCATCCCGCGCGTGTGCAGGGACAGGCCCACCTGGTAGCGCGCCAGCCGCTGCAGGTAGAGCGCGAGCTGGTTGAGCCGCAGCTTGTCCGCGTTGGGGCCCGAGCCGCCGAAGCCCGCATCCAGCATCATCTGCTCAGTGTAGAGCCCCCAGCCCTCGGTGAAGGAGCCCGAGCCCAGCATCTGCCGCACCTTCGAGCGCACCCGGTGGTTCGTCCAGAGGAACTGCACGTAGTGGCCGGGGTAGGCCTCGTGGATGGAGACGAGCGGCACCGCGTAGCGGTTGTAGAAGCTCATGTGCTGCTCGGTCTGCTCGGCGTTCCAGGTGGGCTCCGGCGGTGACACGTAGAAGTAGGCCTCCGTGGCGTGCGTCTCGAAGGGGCCGGGCATGCTCATGCTGGCGAAGGAGAGCGCCCGGTTGAAGGCGGGCGTCTCGGCCACCAGGGCGCGCACCTCGCTGGGGATGGTGATGATCTGGTGATCCACGAGGTACTGGCGGATCTCCTCCAGCGTGGCGCGCGTGAAGGGGACCAGCTCGGCCGGAGTGGGGTGGTCCTTGCCCAGCTCGCGGTAGACGTCCATCGGGTCCTTGCCCGGCGCGAGCCTCGAAGCCACCTGGCGGAACTGATCCTGGGTGCGCTGGAGCTCCGCCTTCCCCCAGGCGAGCAGCGAGTCGATGTCCTCGGTGACGCCCTCCTCGTACTGGAGCTTCTGGCGGTAGACGGCCTCGCCGATGGCGAAGTCTCCGTTCGAGCGCGGCAGGAGCTCCTCGCGCAGGAAGCGGATGAAGCCATCGATGGAGGCCAGGCAGCGGGTTTGCTCCTGCTTGAAGGCCTCCTGGAGGGCGGCGTCCTTCACCGGCTCGAAGGCCTTGGGCAGCGTCTCCGCGTACAGGGCTCGAGTGCCCTGGGCCTGCTGGAGGGCGATCTCGGTCCACAGCTTCGGCGGGTTCTTGAGGGTGGCCTGGGCCGTGGCGAACACGGCGGGGATCTGCTTCATGCGGCTCACGGCCGAGCGCATGCGCTGATCGAGCGGAGCGAAGTCCCGGTTGATGAGCTGGAAGACGGCGTAGGAGGCCGTGCCGAGCCAGGTGTTGGGGTTGCGCTCCCAGCCGCGCACGAACTCGTAGTCGAGGATGCGAGCGCGCAGGTGGTTCTCGAGGATGTCGTAGTCGGCCTGGTCGAGCGGGGGCAGGGCGGCGCGGTTCACCTGCTGGGGCAGCGCGGCGAGCTCCGCCTTGAGCTGAGCGAGGTGCGCGGCGCGATCCTCGGGGGTGAAGCCTCGCAGCTCCCCGTCATAGGTGTGGATGCCTGCCTGGGTGGCTTGAGTGGGGAAGCGCCGGAAGGTGTCCTCGAAGTGCGCGTCCACGAAGGTGCGCAGGGCGGCCTGGGCGGGGGACAGGCTCGCGGTCTGCTCGGAGGAGGCCAGGGAGCCAGCGGTGGCTTCGGTCTGGGACGGCGGGTGCGAAGCGGTACAGGCGGAGGACAGCAGCAGGAGCGCGGAGAGGGCGCTCGTTGCACGCAGCGGGGACATGAGGCCTCGGGGTGAAAAGTGCCGCGGGAGCCTCGCCGATACCTGCTTGCCCGACAAGACGATGGCACTCTCGGTGATAATCCTCATGCTCGTGTTGCCGGAGGGTGTCGTGAAGAAATGGATCATCCTGGGAGTCGTGGTCGTCCTGCTCGCGGGCACCGCCGTGGGCCTCGATATCAAGGCCTCTCGCGTCGCCGCGCAGATGAACCCGGTGCTCCGGAAGACTCCGTACACGCCCACGAAGCAAGGGGCCGCGCTGCACTCGGGGCTCCTCATCGCGGACCTCCACGCCGATCCGCTGCTGTGGAACCGCGACCTGAATCAGCGGGGGACGCAGGGACAGGTGGACGTGCCCCGCCTCATCGAGGGCAACGTCGCCCTGCAGGTCTTCAGCGTCGTCACCAAGACGCCGAAGCACATGAACACGGAGCGCAACGACGACAAGACGGATGACATCCAGCTCCTCGCCTTCGCCCAGCGCTGGCCGCCGAAGACGTGGTTCAGCCTCAAGGCCCGCGCGCTGTACGAGGCGAAGAAGCTGGCGAAGACCGCCGAGGCCTCGGACGGGAAGCTGGTGTTCATCCGCACCCGCGCGGACCTGGAGCGCTTCCTGGCGGAGCGGGAGAAGGACAAGGGCCGGGTGGGGGCGCTGCTCTCCCTGGAAGGGATGCACGCGCTGGAAGGGAACATCGACGCGGTGGATGAGCTCTACGACGCCGGGTTCCGGATGCTGGGGTTCGCTCACTTCTTCGACAACGAGGTCAGCGGTTCGGCCCATGGTGTCCAGAAGGGCGGCCTGACGGAGCTGGGGCGCGCCGTCGTGAAGCGGATGGAGGAGAAGGGGATGACCCTCGATCTGGCGCACTCCTCGCCGAAGACCATCTCGGAGGTGCTCGCGATGGCCACTCGGCCCCTGGTCGTCTCGCACACGGGGGTGAAGGGCACGTGCGACAACACCCGGAACCTGAGTGACGAGCAGCTCCGCGCGGTGGCTCGCAACGGTGGAGTGGTGGGCATCGGGTACTGGGACACCGCGACCTGTGGCAAGGACGCGAAGGCCATCGCCCGAGCGGTCCGGTATGCGGTGACGGTGGCCGGGATCGATCACGTGGGGCTGGGCTCGGACTACGACGGTGCCGTAGCGGCCCCGTTCGATACGGCGGGCCTGGTCGAGCTGACGGACGCGCTGATCGCGGAGGGCTTCAGCGAAGGGGAGATCCGGAAGATCGCGGGCGAGAACGCCCTGCGGGTCCTGAAGGGCAATCTGCCGGCGCAGTGAGGCCGGGGCTCATTGCTCCACGGTGTACGTCTTCTGTCAGCGGCGCCGTGCGACGAAGAGCGTGTGGCGCGTGCCTCGGCCCTTGCCCGCGGGCACCGAGTGCGTCTCGACGTCGAAGCCCGCCTGCCCGAGCCGTGAGGTGAAGCGGTCGTCGGGGCCCGCGCTCCACACCACCAGCGCGCCACGGGGAGCCAGGGCCTCATGTGCCGCGGCGAGTCCCTGCTTGTCATAGAGGCTCGCGTTGGAGGCCCGAGTGAGCGCCGCGGGCCCATTGTCCACATCGAGCAGGATCGCGTGCCAGGGCGCTGCGCTGCGCATCACGCGCCTCACATCCGAGACCTCCACTCGGACACGTGGATCCTCCAGGGGCCGACCTGCCAGAGGGGCCAGCGGCCCTCGGTTCCACTCGACGATGGCCTCGGCCAGCTCCGCGACGACCACTTGGGCCTTTGCGCCCAAGACATCCAGCGTCGCGCGCAGCGTGTAGCCGAGCCCCAATCCACCGATGAGCACCCGAGCCCCCGAGACGGGGCTCAGGCCCGCGCACCCCAGCCGCGCCATGGCCTCCTCCGAGCCATGCACCCGCGAGGACATGAGCTCCTGGCCGTGCACGCGGATGACGTACTCGCCATCGCGGTGGTGCAGCACGAACTCACCACCGTCCGGAGCGGGCACTCGCGCGAGGACTTCCCAGGGCTTCATGCGCGGCAGGCTAGTCCAAAGGCAGGTGCTCAGCCGAACGAAGCGTCCCGGCCTCGGGTCGGCAGTGCGGAGGGCTTTCCGGAGAGCCACGCATCGGCCGCCTTCGCCGCCTCGCGCCCGTCCGAGATGGCCCAGACGATGAGGCTGGCGCCTCGGCTCGCATCGCCCGCGCAGAACACCCCGTCCGCCGAAGTCGCGAAGCGCCCGTCCACCTGCACCGCGCCGCGAGCAGTGAGCCGCACCCCCAGCTCCTCCTGAAGCTGGGCCGTGTCCGGCCCCGTGAACCCCATGGCCAGGATGAGCAGGTCCACCTCGGACACCTGCTCGGAGCCCGGCACCTCCACCAGCCGCGTGGAGCCGTCCTCCTGCCGCTGCAACTCCACCTTCACCGCGTGCAGTTGCTGGAGCCGTCCGTCGCTGCCGGACAGGTGCTTCGTCATGAGCCCGAACGCGCGCTCGCCGCCTTCTTCCTGGCTGGAAGAGGTGCGGAACACCAGCGGCCAGCGCGGCCACGGGTTGTTGGCGGCTCGTGTCATCGGCGGGGCCGGGAGCAGCTCCACCTGCGTCACACTCTGCGCGCCCTGGCGCAGCGCCGTGCCCAGGCAGTCCGAGCCCGTGTCTCCACCGCCGAGGATGAGCACCCGCCTGCCCGCGGCGTTCAGCCGAGGCTCCAGCGTGGCCAGCCCCGAGACCACCCGGTTCTGGTGCTCCAGGTACTCCATGGCCTGCACCACGCCCGCCAGCTCGCGCCCCGGCACCTCCAGCTCCCGAGCCTTCCTCGCCCCGATGGCCAGCACGAGCGCGTCATGCTGCTCGCGCAGGGCGCGGTAGCCGGGCTCCTTGCCCACGTCCACGCCCGTGCGGAACTCCACGCCCTCGGCCTCCATCACCGCCAGGCGCCGGTCCAGCACGCCCTTCTCCATCTTGAAGTCCGGGATGCCGTAGCGCAGCAGCCCACCGAGCCGATCATCCCGCTCGTACACGGTGACCGAGTGGCCCGCCCGGTTGAGCTGTGCCGCCGCCGCCAGCCCCGCCGGCCCCGAGCCCACCACCGCCACCCGCTTGCCCGTGCGCCGCGCTGGCGGCTGCGCCTGCACCCAGCCCTCCGCGAAGGCCCGCTCGGCGATCTCCTTCTCCATCTGCTCGATGGTGACCGGGCTCTGGTCGATGGACAGCACGCACGCGGCCTCGCACGGAGCGGGGCACAGCCGCCCGGTGAACTCCGGGAAGTTGTTGGTGCTGCTCAGCGCGAGGAACGCCGCCTTCCAGCGCCCGCGGTAGACCGCCTCGTTGAAGTCCGGGATGGGGTTCCCCAGCGGACAGCCCTGCTGACAGAAGGGGACACCACAGTCCATGCACCGCCCCGCCTGCCGCTTGGCCTCCTCGGCCGCCAGGGGCAGAACGAACTCGCGCGAGTCGTGGACGCGCTCGGGCTTCTCCCGCTTGGAGGCAGGGACTCGGGACCACTCCATGAAGCCGGTGGGCTTTCCCATGGCTCAGCCCTCTCCCCCGGCATGCCGCCGCTGAGGAACCATGGTGGGCGCCTTGCGCGCTGCCCGGCGCGCCTGCAGCACGCGCTTGTAGTCGGTGGGCATCACCTTCACGAACTGCGGCACCATCAGCTCCCAGTTGTCGAGCACCCGCCGCGCCAGCGTGCTGCCCGTGTGTTGGAAGTGGCGCTCGATCATCCCGTGGACGAGCCAGATCTCCGACTCGTCCACCAGGGACTCCAGCTCCACCATCTCCAGGTTGCAGCGCTTGCGGAACGAGCGCTCGCGATCGAGCACGAACGCCATGCCGCCGCTCATGCCCGCGGCGAAGTTGCGCCCCGTGGGCCCGAGCACCACCGCCACGCCACCCGTCATGTACTCGCAGCCGTGATCGCCCACGCCCTCGACGACGGCCTGGGCGCCGCTGTTGCGCACCGCGAAGCGCTCGCCGGCCATGCCTCGGAGGTACACCTCGCCGGCCGTTGCGCCATAGAGGACGGTGTTGCCCACGAGCACGTTCTCCTCGGGGACGAAGCGGCTGCCCGCGGGCGGGTAGACGATGATGCGCCCGCCGGAGAGCCCCTTGCCCAGGTAGTCGTTGGCATCGCCCTCCAGCTCCAGCGTCACCCCGCCGGTCAGGAACGCGCCGAAGCTCTGCCCCGCCGAGCCCTGAAGCCGGATGCGGATCTGCCCGTCCGGCAGTCCGCGAGCGCCGTGGGTCCGGGCGATCTCTCCGGACAGCATCGCCCCGACGGTGCGGTGGGTGTTGCTCACCGAGCGCGTCAGGATCGTGGGCGGGCCGCCCTCCAGCGTGGCGCGCGCATGCTTGAGCAGCTCATGATCCAGGTGGTCGGACACGTCCTTGCGCTGGAACGTGTCGCAGCGCCGAGGCTCGCTCTCCGGCGCCCGAGGCGGCTCCAGCAGCGCGGACAGATCCACCCGCTGGGCCTTCCAGTGCGTGGCGCCCGGCCGCTGCCGCAGCAGATCCACCCGGCCCACCAGCTCGTTCAGGCGGCGGACTCCGAGCGCCGCCATCTGACGCCGCAGGTCCTCGGCCACCATGAAGAAGAAGTTCACCACGTGCTCGGGCTTGCCCTGGAAGCGCTCTCGCAGCGCGGGATCCTGGGTGGCGATGCCCACCGAGCAGGTGTTGAGGTGGCACTTGCGCAACATGACGCAGCCCACCGCCACGAGGCTCGCGGTGGCCATGCCGAACTCCTCGCCTCCCAGGAGCGCGGCGACGAGCACGTCCCGCGCGGTGCGCAGTCCTCCGTCCACCTGCACGCGGATACGGTCTCGCAGGCCGTTGTGCACCAGCACCTGCTGCGTCTCCGCGAGCCCCAGCTCCCACGGCAGGCCCGCGTGCTTGATGCTGGACAGGGGCGAGGCGCCTGTGCCGCCCTCGTACCCGGAGATCACCACGCACCCGGCGCCGGCCTTGGCCACGCCCGCGGCGATGGTGCCCACGCCCACCTCGCTCACCAGCTTCACGCTCACCCGCGCCGCCGAGTTCACCGACTGCAGATCGTAGATGAGCTGCGCCAGATCCTCGATGGAGTAGATGTCGTGGTGCGGCGGAGGCGAGATGAGCGTCACGCCCGGGTTGGACCAGCGGACGCGAGCGATGCGCTCATCCACCTTGTGGCCCGGGAGCTGTCCGCCCTCGCCGGGCTTGGCGCCCTGGGCGATCTTGATCTGCAGCTCGACGGCGTTGACAAGGTACTCGGTGGTGACGCCGAACCGCGCGCTGGCCACCTGCTTGATGGCGCTGCGCCGCGAGTCGCCGTTCTCGTCCAGCACGTAGCGGTGGGCCTCCTCGCCGCCCTCGCCGCTGTTGGAGCGCCCGCCGATGCGGTTCATCGCGATGGCGAGCGTCTCGTGCGCCTCGGCGCTGATGGAGCCGAAGGACATCGCCCCGGTGACGAAGCGCCGGACGATCTCCTTCGTGGACTCGACCTCCTCCAGGGGGATCGGAGCGCGCCCCTCCGTGACCACCTCCAGCAGTCCGCGCAGGTTGCACAGCTCGCGCGTCTCATCGTCGGCCAGCTTCGAGTACTCGGCGAAGATAGCCGAGTCATTGCCGCGCACCGCCGCCTGGAGCTTCGCCAGGGTGGCCGGGTTCCACTTGTGCGTCTCTCCGCGGCGGCGCCACTGGTACTGGCCGCCCGAGGGCAGCAGCCCCTCCTCGGAGGCCGCCGGCGGACCGAAGCCGCGCGTGTGCCGCTCCTGGACTTCGCGGCCCAGCTCGCGCAGGCCCACGCCCTGGACTCGCGAGGCCGTGCTGGTGAAGTGCTTCTCGATCAGGCCGCGCTCCAGGCCCACCGCCTCGAAGAGCTGCGCGCCACGGTAGGACTGCAGCGTGGAGATGCCCATCTTGGACATCACCTTGAGCAGCCCCTCCTCGATGGCGTGGATGAAGTTCTGCTGCGCCTTCTCGTGATCCACCTGGAGCTCACCGGCCTCGGCCATGGCGCGCAGCGTGTCCAGCGTCAGGTACGGGTTCACCGCCGAGGCGCCGTAGCCGAAGAGGCAGGCGAAGTGGTGCACCTCGCGCGCCTCGGCGGTCTCCACCACCAGGCCGGTGTACATGCGGATGCCGTCGCGCACGAGCCGCTGGTGCACCGCCGACAGCGCGAGCAGGGTGGGGATGGGCGCGTGGCTGGCGTCCACGCCGCGATCGCTGAGCACGAGGATGCTCGCGCCCGCGTCCACCGCCTCCACGGCCTTGTCGCACAGCCGATCCACCGCGTGCTCCAGCGCGTCCTCTCCCCAGTCCAGCGGGTAGAGCAGCGACAGCACGTGCGTCTCGAAGACGCCCTCGCCGCGGATGGAGGCCAGCTTGGCCAACTGGCCGTTGGTGAGGATGGGGCCGGGCAGCGCCAGCCGGTGGCACTGCTCGGGCGTCTCCTCGAAGGTGTTGCCCTCCGGGCCCAGCTCCGTGCCCAGCGTCATCACCAACGCCTCGCGGATGGGATCGATGGGCGGGTTGGTCACCTGCGCGAAGAGCTGGTGGAAATAGGAGAAGAGGCTCGGGGCCTGATCGCTGAGCACCGCCAGCGGCGTGTCCGTGCCCATGGAGCCCACCGGCTCCTTGCCCGTCTCGCCCATGGGCTGGAGCAGCAGCCGCGTGTCCTCGTCCGTGTAGCCGAAGGCCCGCTGCAACCGCCACAGCTCCTCGCCGCCGAGCCGCGTCGGCGCGGGGACGCTGGGCAGATCGTCGAAGGTGAAGACGTTGCTCTCCAGCCAGCGGCGGTAGGGCCAGCGGCCGGAGATGTCCGCCTTGACTTCCTCGTCCTCGAGGATGCGGCCCTGGTTGGTGTCCACCAGCAGCATGCGGCCCGGGGTGAGCCGGCCCTTGCGCCGCACCTGGCCGGCGGGCACGTCGATGACCCCCATCTCCGAGGCGAGGATGACGCGATCATCGTCCGTGACGAGGTAGCGCGCCGGGCGCAGGCCGTTGCGGTCCAGCGTGGCGCCGATGAGCTGGCCGTCCGTGAAGGCGATCGCCGCCGGCCCATCCCACGGCTCCATCAGCGAGGAGGAGTACTCGTAGAAGGCGCGCAGCTCGTCGCTCATGGAGGCGTGGCCCTCCCACGCCTCCGGGATCATCATCATCATCGAGTGCGGCAGCGTGCGCCCGCCCAGGTAGAGCAGCTCCACCATGTTGTCGAACTGGGCCGAGTCACTCTTGCCCGGGACGATGAGCGGGTAGAGCGGCTCCAGGCTGCCACCGAGCCGGGCCGACTGGAGCAGCCCACGGCGGGCGTTCATCCAGTTCCGGTTGCCGCTCAGCGTGTTGATCTCGCCGTTGTGGGCGATGTAGCGGAACGGCTGCGCCAGCTCCCAGGTGGGGAAGGTGTTGGTGGAGAAGCGCGAGTGCACCAGCGCCAGCGCGCTCACGAAGTCCGGGTGCCGCAGATCCTCGTAGAAGTTCGGCAGCTGCCGGGGCAGGAGCAGCCCCTTGTAGATGATCGTCTCCGCCGAGAGGCTGGCCACGTGGAAGCGCCCCCACGAGTCCACGCCGCGCTCGCGCACGCGGTTCTCGGCGAGCTTGCGGATGCGGTACAGCTTGCGCTCGAAGGCGCTGGGCACCACGCGGCGCCGGCCCACGAAGAGCTGGCGGATGACGGGCGCCACCTCGCGCGCCAGGGGGCCCAGGTGCTCCGGCGCCACCGGCACGTCCCGCCAGCCGAGCACGCGCTGGCCTTCCTCGACGACGACCTCTTCCAGGATCGCCTCGCACACCGAGCGAGCGTAGGGATCGGTGGGCAGGAAGGTCTGCGCCACCGCGTACTGGCGGCGCGGCGGGAGCTCGATGCGGAGCCGTGCGGCCTCGCGCTCGAAGAACCGATGAGGAAGCTGGACGAGGATGCCGGCGCCGTCGCCTGTCTCGGGATCGCGCCCGGCCGCGGCGCGGTGGCTCAGCCGGTTGAGGAGCTCCAACGCATCATCGACGATGCCGCGCGACTTCTCTCCCTTGATATGGACCACGAAGCCGACGCCGCAGGCATCGTGCTCCGTCTCGGGTTCATACAGCCCGTACCGCCCCGGGACGTGCGACATCAGCTGACTCCCTCCATCGGGTGAGGCCCGAAGGTGTTCACTGGCAGACGGACCATGGTAATGCGTCGCGTCAACCTGGGGAAGGAGCGATTGAGGGGGAGCTGCCTGGAACGTTCACCCCCGAAGCAAGAGGGCGAGGGCTGGGCCATGGGCTCACGAGCTTTGATGGATTTCGCACTGCGTCAGCGTGCCGCGATGCGGCAAGCGAGGTCCGGTTGCGGGTAACGGGAGCTACGGCATGAAACGGATGATCTCGATGCCCTTTTCCGTGCCCACCGCGAAGCGGCGCCCGGCCGGATCCAGTGCGAGCGGGGGCGAGGGCGGTAGGTGGTGGATGATGCTGCTGCACTGCCGGCCCGTGGCGAGCTCGGGCCAGCGCTCCACGGTGCGGCCGGTCGCCAGCTCGATGAGCGTGGGGTGCTGGTAGAAGCTGACCACGTGGTCGCCCACCCCCAGCATCGTCCCCACAGCCGCCTCCGGTGCGACCACGGAGAGCAGGCGGCGCTCCGCGAGCGAGTACACGCCCAGGCTCCCCATGTCGTCTTGCTCTGGGGCGCGGGTGGTGCCGGGAACGGGGTCGGAGCTGAAGAGGACCAGGGTGTCCTTCTCTCCGAAGGCCGCCGAGTGCAGCTCGCAGCCCCAGTCCTCGCCCGTCTGCGGATTCTCGGCGGCGTCCAGGGACTCGGGCTGCTCGAGCGCGCGGGCGACGTCGAAGACGAACACCATGTCGATCGGGTGCCAGATCCACGCGCCGCTGAGCAGGTAGCGGCCATCGCGGCTGAACTGGAGGCGGGAGTGGAAGATGTCCGGGGACTGGCTGGTGCGCCGGGTGAGCCGCTCGCCAGTCTCGAGGTCCTCGAGCTCGAGGCGGCAGTACTCGTCGGGGCAGTGGGCCAGGAGCGTTCGGCCGCTCGGGAGCGTGTGCAGCGCGATGGGGTACTCGTAGGTGGTGGCATGGTAGAAGCTGCGGTTGAGCTCACGCAGCACCTTGCCCTCCTTCAACACCAGCCCCTTCGTGCCGAGGACCTCGTAGAGGACGCTGTACCGCCCGTCGGGAGACATCACCGCACGATCGAAGCGGTAGGCGTAGCGGACCCAGGGGTTGGTGGAGCGCCCATCGAGTCCGTGGACGATGCCACCAGAGACCCAATCGATGAGCGCGTCCCCGCACCAGCAGAGGGATTGGGGCGGGGATTCGGTCGGAATGAAGATGCGTTCGGTTTTCATGGGCGCGGTGACGGGGGCCTGCAAGGCCGCCTGACGCCTGGAGAGGCCGCACCGCGAAATGGGAGCAGGCCCGTGTTATCCCTGCGGGGCCATGGCTTCCACCGAGCGCCTCTACTACTCCGATCCCTACCTGCACCAGTTCTCCGGGCGCGTGATCGCGCACGCGGTCTGGAATGGTGCGCCGTCGCTCGTGCTCGATCGCACGGCCTTCTACCCCGAGGCGGGAGGCCAGATGGCTGATCGCGGAGTGCTGGGTGGCTTCGCGGTGCGGGACGTGCAGGTGGATGACGCGGGCCTCGTGCATCACGTCCTGGAGCTGCCCGAGGGGAAGGGGCTCCCCGAGGTGGGCGCCGAGCTGGCGGGCGAGATTGATCGGGCTCGCCGCCGCGTGCACATGGCGCTGCACACCGGCCAGCACATGCTCTCGGCCGCGCTGGTGGACGTGGCCAACGCTCACACCGTCTCCTCTCGCCTGGGCGAGACGCTCTGCACCATCGACGTGGAGCTGGACGTGCTCGATGAGGCGAAGGTCGCCGAGGCCGAGGATCTGGCGAACTCCGTCATCGATGACGACGTGCGGATCCGGGCCTTCTTCCCCACGCCCGAGGAGCTGGCGGCCCTGCCGCTGCGCCGCAAGCCCAAGGTGACCGAGAACATCCGCGTGGTGCAGATCGGTGACTTCGATGCGTCGCCCTGCGGAGGGACCCACTGCACGGGCTCGGCGCAGGTGGGGATGATCCGGGTGCTAGGGGTGGAGCGCTACAAGGGCAAGGGGCGTGTGCTGTTCTCCGCGGGGCGCCGCGCTCGGAGCGAGCTATGGCAGGAGGCCGGCACGCTGCGAGGCCTGAGCCGCGCCTTCACCTGCGGCCCGAGCGAAGTGCCGGTGGTCATCGACAAGCTCCGGCGGGATCTCACCGACACGCGCGAGGCGCTGGGCGCGGCCCGGGCGAAGCTGGCCGATCAGGCCGCGGTGGAGCTGGCCGCGGCGCTGGAGAAGTCCCCGGACCACCGAGTGGTGGCCGTGCTCGATGGCGCCAACCCCGAGTCGCTGCGCGCCATCGCCGCGAGGCTCACGTCCCAGCCGGAGTCGGTGGTGCTGCTCGCCGGCCGTGCTCCCGAGGGGCTCTCGGTGCTGATCGCCCGCGGGAGCGGCTCCAGCTTCGGGTGTGGTGCCTTCCTCAAGCGTCTGGCCGAGGCCGCCGGTGGTCGCGGAGGCGGCCGTCCCGAGCACGCGGAAGGGCGCCTGCCTCCGGGGACGGACTTCCCGGCGCTGGTCGCCTCGCTGCTTGGGTAGGAATGAGCCTTGGGGGCGCGTGGGTTGGTATCCGTTATTCGGAAAGCCCAACGGCCCGCGGAGTTGTAAGATGTGGGTTTTGTTGCATTTCACGGGCTGACAGCAGCAAGTGAGGCGGCGTGAGTACGCCAGAGACCAGCGTGAACCCTTCCATGGTGGCCGAGCAGGGAACCTCTGACAGTGGGGCGCTCTTCACTGCATTCCGAGAGGAGCGCACCTCCGATCGCCGCTGGCTGTACGCGATCGTGGCGGTGCCGCTCATCCCGCTCCTGGCGGTGCTGGCGACGTGGCTGTCCTCGCTGGGCCAGCCGGAGATGATCCGGATCGTCACCGGCCACGGGATCAAAGCGGTGAACCTGGGCATGTCCCAGGCGGAGGTGGTCGGACTGCTGGGGCGCCCCATCGGCAAGGAGACGCGGGCCGCTGACGGCGCCGACTGCTTCATGCACGGCATGTTCTCCATGACCGAGCCGCAGACCACCGTGTACATGCTCTGCTACCTGAGCGGGCAGCTGCACGACGTGACGACGCGGCGCTACTCGCTCTGGACGCAGGATCCCAGCGGCGCATTCGAGCCCGCGGGAGTGGACATGGGCCCGCCCGCGAAGCCCTGAGCGCTGGATGCGCACCAAGGCCCCGCCTCCCATCGCCCACCTGAGCGGGAAGTCCGCGCTTCCCCTCGCGGATGTCTCCAAGGTCGTCCGCATCGCGCTGCTGCACGATCTGGGCGAGGCCCGCGTCGGTGACATCACTCCGCACGACGGAGTGAACCCCACCCAGAAGCACGCGCTGGAGCGTCAGGCCGTGGAGCAGATCCTCGGCCGGCTCCCGCGAGGCGCCGAGTACCTCGCGCTCTGGGAAGAGTACGAGCGCGGCACCTCCCTCGAGGCCCGGCTGGTGCGTCAGGTGGATCGGCTCGAGATGTCGCTCCAGGCCTGCGTGTACGAGCACCAGGGCATGGGCGACCTGTCGCAGTTCTTCGCCTCGGCCCAGAAGATCATGGAGACCCCCGAGCTCCAGGCCGTGCTCGCGGAGCTTCAGGCCCTGCGGCCCTCGCGAGCTCCGGCTCCCTGAGCCTCCCCGCGGGTCATCCGAACCACTGGTTGGACGCGGGGGCGAAGACGCGGATCCGCTCGTGCAGCGAGGGCGGGACCCGCTCGCGGATCAGATCGCGCACGTGATCCGGTGAGTAGAGCTGGCTGAAGTGCATCAACACCAGCGCCTCGTTCTGGAACTGCTCCGCCCGGGCGATGATCTCATCCAGGTGGAGGTGCAGCCGCTCCTGGGTCTCCTCCACCGTGCGCTTCTCGTCCAGGTACGTGCACTCGAGGATCAGCACCCGGCTCTCGAGGATCGACGGCGCGGTCTCCAGCACCTTTGACAGTGTGTCCGTGGCGTAGGCCACCTCCAGCCGCTCGAGCTCGTCGAAGATCCCCGGCACCCCCTCGCGGCGCAGGCGGCCGATCTCTTCGCCTGGGAGGTTCTGGTGCTCGGGCTTGAGCTTCGTGATGCGCCGGAAGAACTGGTAGCCCAGCGAAGGCCCCGCGTGATGCGTCTGGAAGGCCCGGACCCAGATGTCGCGGTAGACCTTGCGCGTATCCCCATGGCGCATTGGGATGGTCTCGAGCTCGATCGCGGAGCGGTGCAGCCGCTGCAGGGCGGCGAGCGCCTCCTGGACCGCTGATTCGATCTCCGCCGGGAGGAACACCTGGGCAGGCGAGTGCTTGCCTACCAGCCCGCGAATCCCCAGCAGGGCGCCCAGGGCGCTGGCGTGGTCCGAGTGCCCGTGGCTCAGGAAGATGTGATCCGTCGTCGCGAAGGACCGCAGCGGCACCCCCGCGTCCAGCACCACGTTCAGCTCTGGCACTTGCAGCGATGTGTACACGCCTCCGATCGAGATGCCTCGGACGGTGTACGGCCCTGCCTGCACTTCGGTCAGCATGCGAGGCAACGCTAATGGCTGCCGCGCCCGAATGGGATCGGAATACGCCTCGGGCCGAGCCTCTGGAAGGCAGCAGCCCTGCTTCCGTTCGTTGGCTTGTGGCTGGAGCGCGGGATGACGACGTTCTCGGCAGAGAGGATGACCATGCGAACGATACCGATTCCGCCCGTGGTGCTCTGCTTTCTGATGCCCCTGCTTGCGCTCGCGCAACCGCAACCTGGGCTGGGGAGTGACAACCGGCAGGTCGCGCACAGTCCACAGACCTGGTTCTGGGGTGGCGCGGTGGCCCTCGCGCTCATCGCCTTCCTCTGGAGCGTCATCATCGTCTCGCGGCGCAGAGGTCCTGGCGGTCCTACCTCCGGGCCGCGTAGCTCCTGAGCCCACCGCGCGGGGCCGGGCCGCCAGGAGAGCAGTCAGGCTCGGGTGGGGCAGGGGAGATGTGAGCCGCTGAGGCGTTTGCGCCATCATGCGCCTCGTGAAGCTCGCCTGCTCCGTCATCGTGTGGCTCCTGCTCCTGGGAGCCCCTCTGCGCGCGACGGCCTTCTCGGTGGAGGCTCATCAGGCCCTCACCGAGGCCGCGCTCGACACGGCGCAGGGCGCGAAGGCGCGGCCCCTGCTTGCGGCGCACCGCAGCGCGGTGGTGCATGGCGCCACCTCAGAGGATCTCAACCTGCATGTGAAGTGGACTGGCTGGCACCACTTCTACTGCCCGGAAGGCTCACTCGATACGGCTTTCCGCCGCGCGTCCGATTCGCGGGTCCGTGAGTTGTGGGAGGAGGCGATGGAGGCCGCCCGTCACGGCGACCTGGATCGCGCCTTCGATCGTGCGGGACACCTCGTTCATCACGTGCAGGACGTGGCCTCGCCGCCTCACGTTGTGCCGGTGAACCATGGCCTCGGCGATGGCTTCGAGCGGTATGACGTCCGGGCTTCGTTGGCTCGGCTGGCGGGCCGCGAGGTGGCGCCGCTCCCCGGCGACGCGGCGCAGCAAGCGCTCGCGCGAGAGACCCTGGCCGCTGTGCGCAACGAGTCCCTGCCCACCCCGCAAGGCCCCATCCCCTGGAGTGCCTTCTGGGTGGAGCCCTCGATCCACGGCCCGGGAGCCTTCGGCCACTACGGCGCCGAGGTCGGCAACGCGTTCGGAGTCACCTCCGTGCGCTGGAAGGGAAGTGAGCACACAGTCGATTCCTCGGGGTACTCGGCGTTCATGGATGAGCGGGTCTCAGGAGCGGTCGCGTACTCCCGGGCCTTCCTCGAGTGGGCGAGTGATCAATTCGAGGAAGCGGCCGCATCCTCTGCATCCTCGGCGCCCGTGACGCTGCGCGGCTTCCACCCCGCACCGGAGCTGTCCGTGCACTTGCTGGGGGGCCTCATGCGGGACTCTCGCGGAACCACGCCCATTCTTGGCTGGAGCGCGGCGCTCCCGCTTCCACGAGCGCTCATGCTGTCCGTCAACTGGATGCGCGAGGTGGGGAGTGCTCCCGCCGCGCTCCAGCCCGCGGGCGGCTCCCTGGCGGTGCTCTCGCCGCCGCTGTGGACGGCCCGGCCCGGCTACCCGGTGGGGCTCGATCTCCGGGCCTCGGTGGGGGTGGGGCTGTTCCCCTGGGAGGGGCAACGGCGCTGGGGTGTGCCGCTCGGGCTTCGCGCGCACGCGGCCCTGGCCAGTCCCTTCTCCCTCACCGCCGAGGTGCTCTACCAGGGTCTCAAGCCCCCCGACGCGGTGTGGGCGCACAGTGTCTCTTTCACCCTGGGCATGGGTCTGGCGTGGGGGGATCGGTAGCGGGTGGTTCCGCGCGGATCCGTTTTCAGGTATTTCCCTTCGCGCCCATGATCCACTCCCACACTCCCTCTCCTGCTCTGGGGCGCCTCGGCGTCTCCAAGCTCTTCGGGGCCCTCGTTACGGGCTCCTTGCTCGTTCTCTTCACCGCTTGCAGCGATGACACCCAGCCCGACGTCTCGACGGTCCACGTGCGGCTGCTCGGCTTCAACGACTTCCACGGCAACCTGGAGCCTCCCACGGGAAGCAACGGGCGCGTCACGGTGTCGGATGGCAAGGGTGGCACCACCACCGTGAACGCGGGCGGCGCCGCCTACCTCGCCCATCACATCAACAAGCTGCGGGAGGAGGATCCCGCGCACACGGTGGTCGTGGCGGCGGGCGATCTGATCGGGGCCTCGCCGGTGGTGTCCGGCATCTACCACGACGAGCCCACCATCGACGCGATGAACATGGTCGGGCTGGATATCTCCTCTGTGGGCAACCACGAGTTCGACGAGGGCAAGGACGAGCTGCTGCGCATGCAGAACGGTGGCTGCCACCCCGTGGACGGCTGCCAGAAGGACGAGAACGGGAACGTGATTCCCTTCACCGGCGCGAAGTTCCATTACCTCTCGGCCAACGTCTTCACCGACGTGGCCGCGAAGAAGACGCTCCTGCCGGCCTACGAGATCCGCGAGTTCGACGGCGTGAAGGTGGCCTTCATCGGGATGACGCTGGAGGGCACGGCGAAGATCGTCAACCCGGCTGGCATCCAGGGCCTCACCTTCCAGGACGAGGCGGACACCGTCAACGCGCTGGTCCCGGATCTGAAGTCGCAGGGCGTGGAGACCATCGTGGTGCTGATCCACGAGGGCGGCCTCCCGGTGGGCCTGTATAACGAGTGCACCGGCGTCTCCGGCGCCATCGTGGACATCGTCCACCGGTTCGATCCCGCGGTGGATGTGGTCATCTCGGGCCACACGCACCAGGCGTACAACTGCCGCATCGACAACAAGATCGTCACCAGCGCGCTCAACTACGGGCGGGTCCTCACCCAGGTCGATCTGGAGCTGGATCGCAACACTCACGATGTGGTGCACGCGCAGGCGAACAACCTGATCGTCACCCACGACAACGCGGATAACGCCATGGATGTGTTCGTCAAGGGCTACGTGGCCAAGTCCTCGGCGCAGGCCAAGACCGTGGTCGGCAACACGCCCGTAGTGCTGAAGGCGCCCGTGCGCCCGGTCCCGGCGGGCGAGTCGGGTGAGTCCTCGCTCGGCAGCATGATCGCGGACGCGATGCTCTGGGCCACCAAGGACGAGCAGAAGGGTGGAGCCGTCATCGCCTTCCAGAACGCGGGCGGTGTTCGCGCGGAGCTCGACGTCGGAGACATCACCTATTCCGAGATCTTCGCCGTGCAGCCCTTCGCCAACAACCTGACGACGCTGACGCTCACCGGTCAGGACATCAAGGATGTGCTGGAGCAGCAGTTCGCGCCGTACCAGTCGGCCGGTCCCCTCGTCATGCAGGTGTCCGAGGGCTTCTCCTACACGTGGTCGGCTTCGGGCCCAGTGAACGGCAAGATCGATCCGGCGTCCATCATGCTCAACGGCGCGCCGATCGATCTGGCTACGAGCTACCGTGTGACGGTGAACAACTTCATGGCTGCGGGCGGCGACGGCTACACGGTCTTCACGAAGGGGAAGGACGTGCTCACGGGCCCGATTGATCTCGACGCGGCCACCGGCTACCTGAGCACCCACAAGCCGCTGTCTCCGCCCTCGACTGGGCGTATTGTTCGCGTGCCGTAAGACGTGACGCCGCTCCCCTGGTCGCGGGCCGGGGGAGTGGGCCTCTTCATCCCGTGGAGCCCCGCCATGCACCTGAGCGAATACGCGACGTTCGATGGATTGGGCCTGGCGGAGCTCGTGAGACGGCGAGAGGTGAAGCCCGAGGAGCTGGTCCAGACCGCGCTGTCGGCCATCGAGGCGGTGAACCCCTCGATCAACGCCGTTATCGGCTTGGTGGATCCCGGGAGCACGCTGGAGAAGGGGCTGCCTCAGGGGCCCTTCTCTGGAGTTCCCTTCCTCCTGAAGGATCTCGTGCTGCACATGGCGGGCGTCCCGACGGATCTGGGGTGCCGGCTGTTTCAAGGCCTGGTGGTGCCTCACGACACCACGCTCATGGCGCGCTACCGGCAGGCCGGAGTCGTCCCGCTGGGACGGACCAACACGCCGGAGCTGGGCTTCAACGCCACCACCGAGCCCGTGCTGTATGGCCCCACCCGCAACCCGTGGCACCCCGAGTTCAGCTCGGGAGGCTCCAGCGGGGGCTCGGCGGCGGCCGTGAGCGCCGGCATCGTCCCGGTGGCCTATGCCAATGATGGGGCGGGCTCCATCCGCATCCCCGCGGCCCTGTGTGGCCTCTTCGGGATGAAGCCCACGCGGGGGCGCACGCCCGCGGGGCCCGATGTGGCGGATGGGCTGAACGGGCTCGGGGTGGAGCACGTCCTGTCGCGCTCGGTCCGTGACTGCGCGGCGATGCTGGACGCCACGCGGGGCCCGGACGTGGGGGATCCGTACACCCTTACTCCTCCGGAGCGGCCGTATCTGGAGGAGGTGGGGCGCGAGCCTGGGCGGCTGCGCATCGCCGTCTCGCGAGCGTCCGCCTCGGGAGCGGTGGCCGACCCCGAGTGCGTGGCCGCGGTGGAGAGCGCGGCGAAGCTGTGCCAGGAGCTGGGCCATGACGTCGTCGAGACATCGCCCCGCTATAGCCTCGAGGCGCTCGAGGAGGCCCTGGTGGCGATCTGGAGTTCCGCGACGGCGACCTGGGTGGATGGGCTCTCGGCGATGATGGGGCGCAAGCCCGGGCCGGAGGTGCTCGAGGCGTCCGTCTGGGCCACCGTGGAGCATGGGCGCGGTGTGAAGGCGGTGGCGCTGCAGAGGGCCTTCGCGATCATGAACCACGTCTCGCGGGATCTGGGGCGCTTCTTCGTCGAGCATGACGTCCTGCTCACGCCGACGCTGCCGGTGGCTCCGTACCGGCTGGGCACGCTGAACGCGAACGCTCCGACGACGGTGCAGGAGTGGATGAAGCGGCTCTTTTCGTTCTGCGCCTTTACCACCGTCTTCAATGTCACGGGCCAGCCAGCCATGAGCGTGCCGCTCCATTGGAGCGATCAGGGCCTGCCGGTCGGCGTGCAGTTCGCGGGGCGCTTGGGCGACGAGGCGACGCTGTTCCGCCTGGCCGGGCAGCTCGAGCGGGCTCGGCCGTGGGCTCGGCGCAGGCCGCCCATTCATGTCGCGACGGCGCACGGTCGCTCCACGTGAGGGGCATCCACCGGAACCGGGTGAGGCTGGAGCGCATGGCGCCTGCGCCGTAGCGAGAGGAGGAGACCAGCGCCATGCGGCTCACCTTGCACCGCGGCGTCAGCCTGGCGGTCCTCGCCTCGGCTCGAACCGAGGCGGAGCATCATGAGGACCTGGGGTGCAGCATCCAGGGGCCTGCCTCTCGGCCGGTGCGGCGGGCGCACCTCGCGTTGAAGCGGCAGCTCGCGGCGCTGGGAGCGGAGCGCGCGCTCCAGGAGGCCCGCCCGCTGATTCGCTGGTTGGAGGAGACGCCTCGTTACGCCGCGCTCTGCGAGGGCCAGAAGCGGCGCGGAGGCCGGCGGGTGCTGCGGCGCGAGGTGCTGTTCCCGGACGCCTCACGCCACCAGCCGCGGGTGCTGCACCTGCGCCAGGAGCAGCTCGGGCTCGACGTTCCGGTGAAGCGGGGAGAGTGGCCGGGGATCTCGGAGCTGTTCGCCACGCTCGCCCGTGGGGCCAGCCGCGCCGAGCTTCGGACCCTCGCCGCGAATCCCTCGATCGGAGAGCTGATCTCCGACATGGCGGGAGCCGGGTGGTTGGTGCGCCATGAAGGGCCCATCGAGGTTCCGGAGCCCGGGGCGTTCTTCGTGGGGCACAACACGGTGCTGGTGGCGGGCCGCGAGGCTCGGATCCTGGTGGATCCGTATTTCCGGCCGATGAGCGGGATCGATCCGCCGGGCTACCCACCGGTGCAGCCACGGGACCTGGGGCCGATCGACGCGGTGCTCATCACGCACTCGCATGGAGACCATTTCCACCTGGGCTCGTTGCTGCAGCTCCCGAGGGACACCCGCATCTTCGTCCCAGCGGTGGAGCGCGAGAGCCTCTTCTCCACCAATTGTGTGCTGCGGCTGACCCAGCTCGGTTTCACGCGGGTCGAGCCGCTGCACTGGGGCGAGGAGCGGAGGGTGGGTGATGTCATCGTCCGTGCGCTCCCGTTCCACGGCGAGCAGCCGACTGATGAACAGGGGCTCTACCCGGATCTCTTCAACGAGGGGAACACCTGGCTGGTGCGGACGCCGGGCTTCTCGGCGGCCTTCTTCGCGGATGCCGGGCACGACTCGCGGGGCCACATGCGCGCTGTCTGTGATCGAGTCCGCGACGAGGGCCCGGTGGACGTGCTGTTCTGTGGCGTGCGCGGCTTCAAGCTCAAGCCGTTGTTCTTCGGTTTCACCACGCTGGATGCGTTCCTCGTGGATGTCCCCCAGGATGCGCTCACCCGGCCCCAGCAGCTCATGGCCGGTCCCGAGGAGGCGCTCGAGTTCGGCGAGCGGCTCGGCGCGCGCTACGTCGTCCCCTGCGCCGATGGTGGAGCGCCGTGGTACTGGCGAGAAGGGATGGGGCCGCGCTACCCGGACTATCCCGGCGAGCCCGTGAGCGGCGCCAGCACCCTGGACGAGAACCCGGATGCCGATCCCTATCCAGAGCGGTTGGAGCAGGTCTACCGTCAGCGGCGGCATGGCCCTCGCGCCCTGCTGCTCCGACCCGGTGAGGGCCTGCGCTGGAGAGGGCGGAAGGCTCCGGAGCTCGTTCGCCAGCCAGGGTTCCTCTGGCCGTTCGGCGGTCCTCCGTGATCTCGTGACACCCTCCTCGAGCTTGAAGGTATGAACTCTCTCGAACTGTCTCCTGAAGACTTCCGACGTCTGGCGGACCGTGTCTCGGCGATGGCTGAGCAGTGGCTCGCCGGGCTCGACTCCCGGCGGATCGCCCCCGCTGTCACCGGAGCCGCGACCGAGTCCCTCTTCGCCGAGGGACTGCCCGAGGCCGGATTGAAGGAGGCGGCGCTCGAGGCCCTGGCTCCGGTGTTGGAGGCGGCCCGAGCGGGCAATGGGCGATTTCTCGGCTACGTGCTTGGGTCGGGCGAGCCCGTGGGGGCGCTCGGGGACTTCCTGGCCAGCGTGCTCAACCAGAACGTCACCGCGTGGAGATCCTCACCCTCGGCGGTGAGCATGGAGCGCGCCGTGGTGCGGGGCCTAGCCCATGCGTTGGGCTGTCACGGCTTTTCCGGAAGCCTCACTGGAGGTGGCTCGGCGGCCAACCTCATGGCCTTGACCATGGCGCGCGAGGCCCTGGCTCCCGCCAACGAGGAAGGCGCCTCCTCGGGAGTCCTGTACGCCTCCGCTGAGGTGCACATGTCCATCCCCAAGGCCGTGGCGCTGCTCGGCCTGGGGCGCAGGAACCTGCGGCTCATTCCCACGGATGCGGAGTGGCGGATGCGCCCCGAGGCACTCGAGCAGGCCATCGAGGAGGATCTCTCGGCCGGCCGTCGGCCCCTTGCGATCGTCGCCACCGCGGGCACCGTCAACATCGGCGCCGTGGATCCGCTCCCCGCTATTGCGGAGGTGGCCCGGCGCCACAAGCTGTGGCTCCACGTGGATGGGGCCTTCGGTGCGTTCGCCGCGCTGGCGATCCCCGAGCGCTTCGAGGGGCTCGCGCGTGCGGACTCGGTCTCGATGGACGCGCACAAGTGGCTCTACCAGCCCGTGGACTGTGGGGTGCTTCTCTTCCGGGAGGCCAGCGCTGCCCGCCGCGCCTTCTCGTTCTCGGGCGACTACGTGAAGGCGGCGAGCACTGACTCGGTGGAGGGCTTCGCGTTCTTCGATGAGTCGATGGAGCTCTCGCGCAGATACCGTGCGCTCAAGCTGTGGCTGTCCGTGCGCTATCACGGCCTCGGGGCCTTCCGTGACGCGATACGCCGTGACCTGGAGCACGCCCAGCAGCTGGCCGAGGCTGTGCGGGCCGAGCCTTCCCTGGAGCTGCTCGCGCCCGTGCCCTTGAGCGCGGTGTGCTTCCGCTACGTCCGCGATCTGCCCGAGTCCGAGCGCGATGCCTTCAACGCTCGGCTGCTCGCCCGGATCAACGCACGGGGCCGGGTGTACCTCTCCAACGCGACGCTGTCCGGGCGCTACGCCCTGCGCGCCTGCTTCGTGAACCACCGCACCACCGCGGAGGACGTCCGGACCGTGGTGGCGGAGGTGCTCACCGCCGCGAAGGAGCGCTGAGGCGGATTCAAGCCAAGGGAGCAGCCACGCGTTATACAGAGGGGACCGCCGCATCCTGGCGGGCCGCAGAGCCTGGAGAGGAGCGACCGCATGGTGGACAAGCTGAAGCTGAGCGATGCCGAGTGGCGTAAGCGCCTGACGCCCGAGGAGTACGACGTGCTGCGCAACCACGGCACGGAGTACCCAGGCACGGGGTGCTTCCTCGGTACCAAGGAGCCGGGGACGTACGTGTGTGCGGGCTGCGGCAATCCGCTCTTCAAGGCCGGGGTGAAGTTCGAGTCCGGCACGGGCTGGCCTTCCTTCACCCAGCCCATCGGCCCGGACGCGGTGACGGAGCGCCGGGATGTCTCGCACGGCATGGTGCGCACCGAGGTGAGCTGCGCCCGATGCGATGGGCACCTGGGGCATGTCTTCCCGGACGGTCCGCCGCCCACCGGGCTGCGCTACTGCATGAACTCGGTGTCCATGAAGCACGTGCCCGAGGGTCAGCCCCTCGTGCTGGTGAAGGCGTAGGCCGTCCTCGGCGCGCGCCCGAGCCCGCGAAGGGCCGGAGGCCATCCGCTCCGGCTCACCGCTGGTGGTGGTTCGGGCAGCGGCCGCAGTGATCCGAGAGGTGGAGCGCGTACACCACGCCTGCCTCCTCGTTGCGCGAGAGCAGCTCCTGGGGCCTGGCCTGAAGCTCTCGCGCGAACGCCTTCACCGCCGTCCACGCGGCCTTCGGATCCGAGGAGAAGACCGCGCCGTGGGCCGCGTCCTCCCATTGCAGCGTGCTCATCCAGTAGTCCCAGCGGCCGTCGGCGGCGGACTCGGGGAGGGCCACCTCCGACACTCGGGCCTCCTTGAACAACGGCTTCACCACGAGGCCGGTCTGGTAGCGGTCCACATCGAGCGGCAGCTCGAACACGAACAGGCGCCCGGGCGGCGCGCCAGACGAGGCGTGCACCGTCACCTTCATTCGTGAGGGCCGTGGGAAGGCGTCCTCCAGGCGAGACGTGGCCTTCAGGTGGTTGGTGATCACCTCCTCGTGCTCGCTGAGGGTGTTGTCCACGGCGACCTTGTTGCGCAGGACGTTCTGTTTCTCCTTGGCGTCGTACTCGGAGAGATCCGAGAGGCACACGTCACAGGGAGAGGAGAGCCCCGTCACCAGGGCGCAGACGTTGCCCGTGGGCTTGGGGAACTCACCGTCTGGCGTGAAGTCCACCTGCTCGATCTGGGACTCCAGGGGAGAGCCCGAGCAGCCGTAGATGCTCGTGACCGTCTCGAGCTTCCACCCCTTGCCCGCGGCGCCCCGGGCCCCTGCCGGGTCCGTCTCCTTCAGCCGGACGGCCGCCGCGACGGCCAGTGGGTACCGCTCGCCCTGGAAGGCTTCGTCGAACAGGGCCGTGGCTACCGGAGAAACCTCCTGGGGCGCGGCGACGGTCAGGGCCCGCTTGAGCAGCTCCAGCCGCTTGTCGCCGTGCTCCTCCTTCGAGAGCGCGTTCACCTTGGCCAGATGCTCGGTAGCGCTCGGACGCTTCGCCTGGAGCGTGGAGAGCTGCATGTATCCCCGTGCGCGTCCGCTCCGCTGGGCCGGCGAGAGCGCCGCGGTCTCGCCCGCGTCCACCTTGGCGAGATCCCCGAGGTCCACTGCCATCCACGGCGTCTTCTTCGGGATCAGCGCCACCTGG
>NZ_JBJMQP010000059.1:0-94775 GCF_045802625.1 Hyalangium sp.
CTCTCACCTGTGAGACCACGCGGACTTCATCCGCCGAGCAGGTCTCCGCTGCGCACTCCCTTCTTCGAGGAGCTGATTGATGCGACGGTTGATGGAACGGGTCCACGTGCTCCTGTTCGCAGTGATTATTGGTGGCTCGGCCCGTGCCTTGGCCGCCGAGCCGATGCCGCCGCACCAGTCGTTCACCCTCGAGTCCGCCACGCTCAAGGAGACCCGGCACATCAACGTCTACACGCCACCGGGCTACGACGCGGCGGGGGCCACGCGCTATGCGGTGCTGTACATGCCTGATGGTGGCGAACAGGAGGACTTCCCTCACGTCGCCGCTGACGTCGACGCCGCGATCCGGGCCGGCGAGCTTCGGCCGCTGATCGTGGTGGGCATCGAGAACACCGAACGGCGACGCGACATGACTGGCCCAACCGAGGTCGCCGAGGATCGCAAGATTGCCCCGTACGTGGGCGGCTCGGCCGGGTTCCGCTCCTTCATCCGCGACGAGCTGATGCCGCAGGTGCGCCGCCGCTATCGTGTGACGGACGAGACCGCCATCATCGGCGAGTCCCTCGCCGGGCTGTTCATTGTCGAGACCTTCTTCCTGCAGCCGAAGATGTTCGACACCTATATCGCCTTGAGCCCGAGCCTCTGGTGGAACAACGCGGAGCTGGTGCGCAAGGCCAGCGAGCGCCTCAAGGCCCGACCGGAGATGCGCGGCGGGCTGTACCTGTCGTCCGCAGGCGACGACATCATCGACCCCATCGCGCGCCTGGCGGAGACACTCCGCACAAACGCACCGGCCGGGCTGAAGTGGCAGTACGAGCCCCAGCCGGACCTGCGCCACGCGAACATCTACCGCCTGTCCTCGCCGCAGGTGTTGCGCAAGTGGTTCGCGCCGCAGGCCACTCGCCGCGCGCCGTAGCCCTCAGAGCACCCGGCGCGAGGGCACCAGCGCGTTGGCGAAGAGCAGCCCCGCGGCGATGGCCACCGCCACCAGCAGCATGGAGAAGGCGGTGCCCACGCCGGCCACCACATCCCGAGCGAGCAGGGACTCCAGGCTGCGGAAGCCGAGGCTCCCCGGCACCAGCAGCATCATCCCTGGGACGATGGTGACGACCGCCGGCCGGTTGCGCACCCGGGCCAGCACGTTGCTGGCCATGCCGAGCAGCAGCGCTCCGACGAAGGCGCCCAGCTCCGAGCCAAGCCCCAGCGTTCCAAACCGGGCCCCGCCGAACGCCAGGGCCCCCGCGGCGACGATCCACCCGATGTCCGCGGGCCGAGCGCGGAAGAGCACGCTCACGGCCAGCGCCGCCACCACCAGGGCCGCCACTGCCGTCCAGAATGAAAGGGGAGCGGCGGGCACCAGGGGCGGTGGCATCGGCAGCAGCTCGGCCAGCCTCTGCCCGAGCGCCACGCCAAAGGTGAGCTGGAGGAAGACGAGCGCCGCACCCGTCAGCCGCGACGTGCCGGCGATGAGGTGACGAGAGGCCAGCTCATTGATGGCCACGGTGAGCCCGAGCCCCGGCAGCAGGACGATGACTCCCGAGAGCGTGGCCACCTGGACAGATAGCGGCCCGAGCACACTCGCCGCCGCCACGGCCAGGCCGGAAGCCAGCAGCGCGGCTACCGGCTCCAGCACTCGGGACGCTGGAAGGTGGCGTTGCGTGAGCTGAGCCAGCACGCCGATAGCCAGGCTGCTCACCGCCGCCACTCCCATCTCCCGAAGGCCGCCACCGAACAGCCTCGCCGCGGCCCCGGCCGCGATCGTCCAGCAAACCAGGGTGATGGCAGGCCCATAGCGCGCGGGCGACTGGAGGATGAACTCCACCCGCTCGGCTCCCTGCTCCGGGCTGATCTTCCCGTGGATGACCTCCTGCGCGAGCCCATCCAGCAGCGTCAGCCGCTCGAGATCCATCTCCCCGGGTTCCACGCGGATGAGGCTCGTCTGGAGCGCCTCGGGAGCACCAAAGGAGGCGAAGATGGACGTGGGAGTGGTGAAGAAGCGCGCCTCCACACCGAAGCGCTCGGACACCTGGCGAAGCTGCTCCTCCAGCCGGTGAGCCGGAGTGCCGTACTGGTGCAGGGCCTGCCCCAGCCGCAGGATGAACGCCACCACCGGCCCAGGAGGCGGCGCGTGGAGCCCAGCGGCGTGTTCAGGCGGAAGCACGCGCGGCACATGGCAGAGCTCCCCGAGCGAGTCAAACCTCCTCATGCTCCTGGCCGCCCGGAGCCCTCCAGACCTTGACGCTCGGCCCCAGGTGTCGTCGGCTCCGGGCCCATGGAGCTGCTCACCCCCCGCCTGCGCCTGCGCGAGTTCGTGGAGGACGACTGGCGCGCCACCTGGCCGTACGAGTCCGATCCCGAGGTGGTGCGCTACCAATCCAACGGTATCCGCACACCCGAGGAGAGCCTCAAGTACATCCAGGACTCCATGGCCACGGTGCTGGAGTCTCCCCGGCGCATCCATGATCTCGCGGTGGTGCTCCGGGAGGACGGGCGCCTCATCGGCCGCTGCGGCCTGAAGGTGGTGGACTTCGAGCAGCGCGAAGGCGCGCTCTGGTACGTGCTGGATCGCTCCCAGTGGGGCCAGGGTTACACCTCGGAGGCCTCCGAGGCGATCCTGGGCTTCGGCTTCGGGACGCTCGGGCTGCACCGCGTGTGGGCGGACTGCGATCCGCGCAACCTGGGCTCGGTGGGAGTGCTGCGAAGGCTCGGCTTCCGCCTGGAGGCTCACTTCCGGGAGAACACCTTCCTCAAGGGCGAGTGGTGTGACTCGCTCATCCACGCCATGCTCGATCGGGAGTGGGCGGCTCGCCCGAGGAAGTAGCTCGGAGGGTGGACCGCCGGGAAGGGAGCACCCTTACCCGGCAGTCCCTGGGAGCCGTGAGGCTCTCAGTGGATCTTCGTCGTCAGGTCATCCAGCGGCGGCATCGGCGGGATACGCGAGCCGGTGGGGGTGGCCAGGGACTCGGCACGGTCCTCGCCCTCGCCCTCGAGGCCTGGGCGATCGGCGCCCATCAGCAGCTCCGCTTGCTCCATGGTGTCGGAGCCCGCCCTCGCGCTTCCCATGGCCCCCACGTCGCCGCGGCTCTCCCCCGAGACGTCCGAGCCACCCGTCTCCTCATGTCCCTGGAGCTTCTCCTCGAGCTGGTCGCCCAGCTGAGAGAGGCTCTCCTGGGCCTTGCGCTTGGCGGGCTCGATGAGCTGGCGCTCGCGGTTGCTCACCGGGAGCAGCAGCGAGGCGAACACGCCCAGCGCGATGCTGCCGATGGCCAGCATGAGGGGTTGGTTCTCCAGCGTCCGGCCAAACCAGTCGGTGGTCCGGCTCTTCAGCTCGGCTCCGGAGGGGATGCGCTGGACGAGCTGCGAGGTCCGGCCGCGCACCTGTCCCACGGTGTCCATGGCGCGATCCTTCAGATCGACCGCCTTGTCCTTCACCGTCTGCCCCACGTCCGAGACCCGCTCCTTCAGGTCGACTCCAGCGCCGCCCACGTCACCACCCATGGCGCTGATGTCCCCGCTCATGCCCGCGGCGGGGGTACCTCCATGTACCCCGGTGCTCGCGATGGGGGGATAGCTCTCGCCCCGGTAGCGGAAGCCCTCGCGGTTGGCGCTGCCTCCGCCCCAGAGGTGCCGCTCCTCGCGCAGGGTGAACGCCTTCTTCATGAGGACGGCGCCCACTCCTGCCCCGAGGATGGCTCCCAGCAGGCTCCAGCCTCGCGGAGTGTCCACCCGATCCTTCACTTCCATGGTCCTTTGCATCACCGCCTCCTTGGCGTGGGTCTTCATCTCCGCAGCCTTGTCGTGGAGGGCCTCCCGGGCCTGCTCCTTCAGCTCCACCACCTTCTCCGAGGCCTTCTCCTTGGCGAGCTCCTTCCACTCGGACACCTTCTCCGTGGCGACGGCCTTCACGTGGTCGGGGTTCGCGTGGCGCGCCAGCTCCTCGGCGAGCTTGCTCATGCGTGCCCGTGCATCTGCGATTTCATGGATTGCATGGTCCTGCTCGCCCATTGGCTGTCCTCCTTCAAGGTTTGGATTGTCTTCGTGGGTCCGTGAATCGTCTTCAGCCGCTGGAGGCCGAACCAGGTGAGGCCCGCGCCTGCCGCCAGCAGCACCACCGCGACGATCAGCGCCGAGGCCCACAGCGGCATCACACCCGCCAGGGCGATCACGAGGAAGGCCACGAAGGTGAAGGCTCCGAGGAGCAGCACCAAGCCTCCGCCCGCGGTGAGGCCCGCGCCAGCGGTGGTCTTCTTGAGCTCATGGCGCACCTCGGCGCGCGCCAGCCGCACCTCCGCGCGCACCAGGCGGCGGCCCTGCTCGAGGAACTCGGAGACGAGCTCCTTGATGGGCTGTGAGGGTTCCTCCGTGGCCGCGGTCCGGAATCCGGAGTCACTATCAAAGCCCGGGCTTCCTGTCTGAGAGTCATAGGGGTTCATGGTGGCGCCTCAGATCTTCATGAGCCGGCCCGCGAAGAAGCCGAGCGCCACGCAGCCCGCGATGAAGAGGCCCGGGCGCTGGCGGACTTGCGTCTGGGCCTCTCGCACCAGCTCTTCGGTGGTGCCCTGCTCCAGGCGATTGGACACGCGCTGGATGAGCTGGATGGCGCCATCGACGAGGGACTGGGCGACGCCGAGGTTGGCGTCCTTGCCGGCACCCTGGAGCGTGTCGGCGAGGCCGTGGAGGCTCTTGATGAACTCCTCCTTCTTGCCGTCCACCTGGTGGAAGACGCGCTCGCGGGTGACGCCGCCGAGGCGTTTGACCTGCTCCTTGCCCGCCTGGGCGAGCCCCTCACCCTGCGAGTCCTGTCCGGAGATACCCCCGACCGAGCCCGATGGATTCGCGAAGCTCGAGCCTTGGAGTCCACTGCCTGGAATGACACTGGCCATGATTCCTCCCGTGAATGGCGCGCCATCCGGACGGCCCTTCCGCCGCACGGACAGCGCCTCATGAAGAGAAACTAGGCACGAGAAGGAATCGGCCAGCCGAGGGCGGTGCACCGGCTGCGGAGCAGGCAGCGGAGGCGTGGGGATGCACGGGGAGGAATGAAGCGTGGGCGCTGTACGAAGGCACCACGCGGGAATAAATGAAGGAGGCGAGGGACACCGTGGGCCGGAAGAAGACACCGCGATGGCTGGAGGCGGCGCGGCGGCGTCAGGGGCCGGTGGTGCCTGGGGAGCGGGCGGACTGGCTGGCGCGGGCGCTCGGCCGGGCGGGGGTGATGCCTCGGGCGGAGGCGGAGCGGGCCATCCGCGAGGGCCGAGTGGAGCTGGGAGGCCGGGTGGAGCGAGAGCCCTTCGCGCCAGTGCACGCGGGGCAGCAGGTGCGAGTGGACGGGCAGGTGCGCAGCCTGGAGGCGCCGCTGCGCGTGGTGATGTTCCACAAGCCCGCGGGAGTGGTGGTGGCGGGGACAGACCCAGAGGGCGTGGGGACGGTGTTCGAGCGCCTGCGCGAGGTGCTCCCCGGTGAGCTGCAGGGTCACGAGTGGTTCGCCATCGGCAGGTTGGATCGGGACACGACGGGCCTGCTGCTCTTCACGAATGACGAGCGGGTGGTGCAGCACGGCACCTCACCAGAGACACACCTGCCGAAGCGCTACGTGGCGGAGGTGGCGGGCCGTCCTTCGGAGGAAGCACTCACGAGGCTGCGAGAGGGACTGGAGCTGGACGACGGGCCCACGAGGCCAGCGGGGGCGAGGCTGCTCGGGCCGGACCGGGTGGAGCTGGTGCTCACGGAGGGGCGGCACCACCAGGTGAAGCGCATGCTCGCGGCGGTGGGGCACCCGGTGCGGACGCTGCACCGCGAGGCGGTGGGGAGCGTGGTGCTGGACGTGCCCGTGGGCGCGTGGCGCCAGTTGAGCGACTCGGAAGTATCCGAGGGGCTCGGGTTCAGGACGGACGCCACGACAGCAGAGCAGGGCTAACGCGGCAGCTCGCGGATGCGCTCGGCGGCCACGGCCTCGGCCGAGAGCAGTCCGGTTCTCGCCACCTCGTCCCAGAGCCGCCCGCGCAGCTCCTCCACCTTGGTCGCCAGAGCCTGGATGTCCACGTGGAGGTGCTCGTTGCGAGGCACCATCTCCGCGTTCGTCACCTGGGCCCGCAGCAATCCCAGATTCCGTTGCTGTTCCTCCAGCGCCGAGAAGTAGGGCTCCGCCACGCCGCGCAGGAAGTCCTGCCGCTGCTGGCGCCGCGCCTCTCCTGCCCCCTCCAGCGCCTTGCGCACCAGCCGCAGCGCCTTGGTCCCATCGAACACGCGCAGCGCCAGCCCCACCCGCACGTCCGCGCACTCGGCCAGCAGCGGGTTGAGGCCCGGAGGGTACGCATCCAACCGAGCCTGGAACCCCTTTACGCTGCGCACATACGCATCCGTGTCTCCCGAATAGAGCCCGAAGCGCAGGAAGAATCCCCGGTACACCTCGCGCGTGGCGTACTTCCAGGCCTCTTTGATGTCCTTCAGGTGGTAGTCCCGGAAGCCGCGCATGTACTCGAAGAGCTCCCTCACGTCCTTGCGGTTGCGGTAGGTCTCGGAGCGCTCTACCTCGGGAGGAATCTCCGCGCGGTTCGTCACCGCGTCGAAGATGGCGCGGCTCGTGGGGCGATCCGTGATGCCCATGTCGCGCAACGCCGCGTAGTAGGTGAGCTGCTTCACGTACCGGCTCAGCGCGAACACCTCGTGGTACAGCGTCCAGAAGCTGAAGAAGGTGGCCTCATCCTCGGCGGCCTTGAGCGCCCGGGCGTACTGCTCGAAGACGGGGCCCTCGGGCGGAGCGGAGCCGGGCATGGGCTCGCCCTCCACGTACCAGCGCTCGAAGTCCGCGGGGCCGGGCAGCGTGTAGTTGCCCAGCCCGAAGTGGAACGCGTCGTGGGACCAGTGCAGCCCCTGGAGCGCCCGGTCCTCCCCGCGATCGGACGCCATGAACACGCGGAAGGCGGCCTTGAAGAAGGAGCGGTCCGCCTCGTTCCGTGGGTAGGCCACGCGCACGCCGTACTCGTGCTGCAGCAGTGTCATCAGCCGCGCATAGGTGGGCGCCTGGAGCTGCTCCTGCTCGATGGAGGAGTAGGTCTGCAGGCGCCGCTGCACCGTGGAGCCATGCGTCATCGTGTCCAGGAACGCGAGCCGCGACTCCACGGGAGCCCTGCGCGCCTCCCGGAACGGATCCAGCCCCAGCTCCGCGCCCAGCGAGAGCAGCCCAGAGACGATGACCGGATCCCGCACCCGGCCCTCCGCGACGGCCCGGGACAGCTCGGGCGCGCGGATCAGAAACACGTCCTCGGGAAGCGCTTGCAGCCGGGAGACATCCAGCTCACAAGCGACGCGGTGCCGCACCTCGCTGCTCACCGCCGGGGCCGGCTCCGCGCCACGCCCGAGCCGCTGCAGCGCCTTCACCCCCACGGGCTGTCCGAGCGCCGCCCCCAGCCGCCGGGCCACCAGCTCCGGGAGCGCGGCGTTGGACTCCAGCGCGCGGGCCTCGGTCTCCGAGAGGAAGAACCCGGTGGCGTTCACGTAGCGCGGGTGGATGGGCAAGTCATAGAGGGGCTGGAGCACGCGGCGCTCCAGGACGGAGGGACGGATCTCGGACCAGAGCAGGAAGTACGTCTCGCCGCCGAGGCGCACGAAGGGCAGCACCACGAGCGACTGGCCCGTGCCGGGAGTCACCACCTCCCACCACCGGCCATCCAGGTGGACGCGGTGCGCGCGCAGGAAGCGCAGGTCCGCACCCGTGGGAGGCACCCGGCGCTGGAACCCCGAGGCGGTCTCCGGCTCGAGCGCGTGCTCGACGAAGCTCCCCAGCCGCTGCGCATCCCAGACGCGAGCGGCCTCTCGTTCGAGCAGGGCCCGCGCGCCCGGAGAGTCCTCGCGCGGCGCACGCGGGGACGAAGCCGGCGGGCCCACCAGCGCCCGGAGCAGCAGGGACAGCTCCTCGCTGTGGGAGTGGACGCCGGAGTCCAGCTCGCCCAGGAGCGTGTCCACGGGCCGGAAGAGCAGGCGGTGGCGAGCGCCATCCCACTCCACGTCGATCTCCGGCGAGGGAGGCGGGTGGATGGCGGCGAAGAGGGGCAGGGCGAACTCGGTGAGGTATCCGATGGAGCGCGCGTAGCTGGGCAGGGGAATCTTCAGGCGCCGCTCATCCATGCTGACGCGGGTGCGCGTGTTGAAGACGGAGCGGCCGTACTCGAGGATGTCCCCGGTCTCGTCGACGCCGGCGAAGTCGATGCCCACGGGCTCCAGCCCTACGAGCGGCGCCCCTCGCAGGGCCCGCGAGGCGCGGCGGCGCTGGAGCACCCCGACGTGCAGCTCGCCGTCATGCTCGAAGTAGGGGATGACCTGGCGGGTATCGAGCCGGCGGCGGCTGGCGATCTCGAACGTGGAGCCCCCCACCTCCCAAGCGCCGAGCATGAGGAACGAGGGGCTGCCCGTGAGGGCTTCGGAGACAGCTTCCGGAGTGGAGGTGGCCATGAGGAGTCACTCCCGAGCGTGGGGGGCGGAGCCGAAGTGGGAGAGCAGGGCCTCCAGCACGGCGGGCTCGCGAGGGTTGTTGAAGTGGCGAGCGCCGGGAGCCAGGAGCACCGTCGCGCCGAGCCGCTCCTCCCACAGGCGCCGGTTGCGCACGTAATTGGAGGTGAACGGATCATTGTCCGACAGCAGCACGACGAAGCGGCGAGCGGCGGCGCGCACGCGCTCCAGGTCCACGGGAGTCTCCACCCAGGGCACGAGGCTCTCCCACGGCTTGTCCACGTCCCACCAGGCGGCCACGAGCAGCACGCCATCGATGACGTGCCCGGGCGGGAGCGTGGCCAGGTAGCGGATGACGGCCTGGCACCCGACGCTGTGGCCCATGAGGACGGTGGAGGGCGCGGGAGTTGGCCCCACGGCGGCGGAGAGGGCCCCCACCCAGCCGGGGATGGTGGGCTGGGCGGGGTTGGGCATGTCGAGCGTGCGCACCGAGGAGAACCCCTGGGGAGCCTCCCGGAGCTTCGCCTCGAGCCACACGTAGAAGTCGGTATCGGGCCGGCCGGCCCAGCGCGGGACGATGACGAGAGAGCGATTCATCCGTAGAGCGGAGTGTGCCCGCTCGCCACAGTGAGTGCCAGCCTCCCGCCCTGGGCGCGGCCCGGCTCCTCGGCTACGGGAATGTGCCCGCGTTGAAGAAGCCGCTGAAGTCGTTCGCGCTGGAGACGTTGGACTGCACGGGCAGGCCGAGGATCTCCTCCACGGACTTCAGCAGCGAGGAGTGGGACAGCGTGACGCTGTTGCCGAAGTTGGGCTTGACGTTGGGGCCAATCACCAGGAAGGGCATGGTGCCGGTGGTCGCCGGCTCGTCCCAGACGATGAAGATGACACCGGAGTTGGCGTTGGCGAAGGAGATGATCGCCGGCAGGTTGGCCTGCAGCCACGTGTCGCCCGAGTGGACGGTGTTGGTGTCCGGGCAGCCGGTGGCGCCATGCATGTCATTGCACAGGTTCGGGGTGATGAAGTTGTAGGTGGCCACCGTCTTGGCGCTCAGATCCGCGGCCAGCGAGCTGAACGGCTTGTGGTGGCTGGAGCAGTAGCTGTTCGTCTTCGAGGGGGTGGCGCCGGACACGTCCTGGAAGAAGACGAACGGATCATGCTTGGGCGCGTAGAAGCCGCTGCCGAAGATGGGGCAGGTGCCCGTCGTCGAGTTCAGCCCCTCCTGGTAGGACATCCACGTGACGCCGTTGGTGGCGTTGCGGATCTGCGTGGCCAGGTGCGAGGTGCTGCTGCTGCTGTTGGTGGAGGAGGGGTTGTTGTCGGTGGTGAAGGTGAAATCGCTCAACGCGTTGGTGCCGGCCTCCATCCAGATGTAGTGCGGCTCGCTCGGCACGGAGGAGGCGAGGTTGTCCACGTAGTTGGTGGCCCGGCCGTACTGGGGAATGAGGGTGTTGTTGATGTAGGGCGCGTCCACCGAGCCGTAGATCGACGTGGCCGCGTGGTTCTCCATGGTGATGACGAAGACGTACTTGATCACCGAGCTCGTCAGCGCCTGGGAGCTGGGCGTGGGCACATCCGAGAAGCTCTCGGGAGCCTCGAGCGTGTCGGGCTGGGCCGGCCCGCCACAGGCGGACAGCGCGAGGGCGAGCGCGGGGGGCACGGCCTGGAGCAGCTTGCGAAGTGACATGGGGGATCCTTCGTTGGGGGGATCCGCGACATAGCACCTTGCATGATTTGAAAGGTTCCCAGGATTTATGACGCGCGCCGTCATTAGGCGGATCTAACCCGCGCCTCAGCCCTGGGAGCCGGGAGGCGGAGAGGCCTCGCGGAAGATGCGGAGGATGCGGCCCTCGTCGTTGTCGTAGCGGAAGCCGGTGGCCTCGCGGAAGCGGGCGTTGTCCACGACGATGGGGTACTTGATGTGGGCCAGCGAGCCCTTGGAGAGGGCCGGGAACCCGAAGCGCCCCAGGAGCCGCTCCAGCACGGGCCCCGGCAGCGGCACCGGCGTGCGGCCCGTCTCGCGGATGATGATGGAGAAGGGCACGGGCGGCGGGCCGGCCACGTTGAAGATGCCGCGGATGCGCTTCTCCAGCGCGAGCTGGATGGCGGTGACGACGTCCTCCTCCTGCATCACCTGGAAGAGCGGATCATACCCGAGCACCATCGGCACACGCCGGCCCCGCAGGAAGCTGGCCAGCGTCCCCGTGCCCGGCGAGCCCAGCGTGTAGACGAGCCGCAGCACCGTGGTGGTCACCTCGGGCATGCGCCACAGCGCGGTGGCCGCATAGAGATCCGCGGCGACGAGATCGGCCAGCTCCGGCACGTTCTCCAGGGCGCGAGGGGGCTCGTCCTCGGAGTGGTAGAGCGGCGAGTCCGCCGCGGCGCCATAGAAGGTGTGCCGCCCGACGAAGACCGCCTGCTTCACGCCATAGGCACGGCAGTGATCAAACACGGCCTTGGTGCCATCCAGGTTGATGCGGCCCCGCTCGCCGCCGCTCACGGTGAGCGCGGTGACGGTGGCCATGTGCACCACGGCGTCGGGCCGGCGGCGGCGGAAGACGTCCTCCGCGGCGCGCTTGCGCACGTCCACGCGGTGGAGCTCGATGCCGTGGGGAGCGCTGGACCAGGGGCGCACGTCGATCCCGAGCACCTCGTGCCCGGCGTCGAGCAGCCGCGTGGCCAGCTTCCGGGCAATGCCGCCGGCGATCCCGAGGATGAGGACTCTCATGCCCCGCGCCTCCGGTTGCGCAGCTCGCGGCCCTGCTCCATCAGCCCGGCGATGCGCGACTTCACCTGCTCCACGTAGCCGGCGATGACGTCATCATCCTCGTCTCCGGTGCCGGAGAAGTGGAACGGCTCGCCATAGTGGAGCTCGATCCGGGCGGGCAGCGGCAGGGGCAGCAGGTAGGGGGTGACGGGGATGTAGGGCACTCCGGCCAGGCGCCCCAGGCTGTAGAGGTTGGCCACGGTGGGCACCGCCGTGCCGCCGCCGAGGATGCCCACGGGGATGATGGGCGTCTTCGTCTGGAGGGCCAGGCGCATGAAGCCGGTGCCGAAGTCCACCAGCGAGTAGCGCTCCTTGTAGAGCTTGGCGGTGCCGCGCGCACCCTCGGGGAAGACCATGAGCAGCCGGTCATCCTCGAGCAGCCGGCGCGCATGCTCGGGCAGGCCGGTGAACTGGCCGGTGCGGCTCGTCCACAGCGAGGCGATGGGGATGTTGTTGAGGAACTTCTCGGCCATGCCCTGGCCCAGCCGCGGCGGCTCCATCTCCAGCAGCAGGGAGGTGAGCAGCATGGCGCCGTCAATGGCATAGCCGCCCGAGTGGTTGCCCACCAGCATGGCCCGGCCGCGAGGTGGCACGTGCTCGATGCCGAAGCACTGCACCCGGAAGTAGTAGCGGTAGAGCGCGGCGAGCGCGGTCGCCGCCAGGGCGACGTGCCGCTTGGAGATGCCATACGGGTCGACGCCGAACTCGTTGAACGGCAGCTCCAGCCGGTTCACCCGCTCCGCGATGGATTCGTCTTGCGCCACGGGCGGCACCGTAGCACTCCCCTCGCTTCGTTGTCCGCAGGGCAGGCAAGGCGGCAGGGCGCGCGCTCCTTGCCTCCAGGGATAATGGAACGAGAGGGGTGGCTACCTTCTTTCAATGGACGAGCCAGGCGCTGGAACGACCTACGAGGGCCTCCGGTTATGCGACTTCATCCAGGAGCGCCTGCCGGTCATCCTGCGGGAATGGGAGCGCCGTGTCCGGAGCTCCCCAGCCGCCGAGCGCTTGCAAGGGGCGGTGCTGCGCGACCATGTCCCCCAGCTCCTGGCGCGCATCGCGCAAGTCCTCGGCGGTTGTCCCGGGCCCCAGCACGCGCTGCTCCAGGAGCTTCCCGACAAGCATGCGCTGGAGCGGCTGGACGAGGGCTACGACTTGCGCACGGCGACCGAGGAGCTGAGCGCCCTGCGCGACACCATCCTGGAGTTGTGGGAGCAGGAGGTGGGGAGCGCCATCACGGTCCGGCAGGTGCGGCAGCTGGACCAGGCCATCGACGAGATCATCGCCGCCTCGGCCTCCCGGTTCGCCCAGGCGCGCGAGCGCACCTTGAAGGCGCTGGACCGGGTGTCCTCGGCGGCGCTCGGCACGGGAGCGCTGGACACCTTCCTGCCCCAGCTGATGACGGTGCTGCTGGAGACGGTGGCCGCGGTGGACTCGGTGGTGATCCTCCTGCGGAACGAGGAGGACGCGCTGTATGTCCGGGCGGCCATCGGGCTCGAGGAGGGGAAGCTCCAGGGGTACTCGGAGCGGATGGGGGAAGGGTTCGCGGGCACGGTGGGCGCCCGGCGGGAGCCGCTCCTGCTGCGGGACGCGGCGATGGATCCGGTGGTGCGCAGCGCCCTGGCCCGCAAGCTGGGGATCCACGCGCTCTACGGCGTGCCGCTCATCCATGAGGGGCGGGTGATCGGCGTGGCCTACATGGGCTCGCGCACGGCGTACGACTTCTCGGATGACGACAAGCAATTGCTGCGCACCATGGGGCAGCGGGCCACGTCGCTGATCGTCCAGGCGCAGCTGCTGGAGCGGCTGCGCGAGAGCGAGGCACGGCTCCAGGCCATCGTGGACCACGCCCCGGCCGCCATCTACGTAAAGGATTCGGAGGGCCGCTTCGTGCTCGCCAACCGCTACCTGGCGACCCTGCTCCACCGCTCGCGCGAGGAGCTGCTCGGCAGGACCAGCCAGGACCTGTGGCCCCGGGAGGTGGCCCGCCCCCTGATAGAGGCGGATCGCCGGGTGCTGGAGCTGGGCGTGCCGGTGACGGTCGAGGAGTCCCTCCCCCAGGAGGACGGACCGCACACCTTCCTGTCCGTGAAGTTCCCCATGCCCGGAGGGCGCGGGCGGGTGGCGGCGCTGGGCGGCATCTCCACGGACATCACCGATCGAAAGGAGGCCGAGCGCGCGCAGGCCCTGCTGGTGGAGGCGGGCACGGTGCTGGCGCAGTCGCTCGACATGGAGACGACGTTGAAGAGCATCGCCTCGCTGGCGGTGACGCACCTGGCGGACTTCTGCATGGTGGACCTGCTGGGAGAGGACGGGCAGCTCCACCGGCTGGAGGTGCTGTCGAGAGAGCCCGCGCACAAGGAGCTCATGCAACGGACCATGAGGTACCCGCCCCAGCTCGATTCCACGAGCCCCGTGGCCCAGGTGCTGAAGACGGGGAAGGCCGCCACGGCGGACATCACTCCCCAGTGGTTGGACGCCGCGGCGCAGAGCGCGGAGCACCGGGCGGTGCTGGAGGCGCTGGCTCCCCGGTCCACGGTCATTCTCCCGCTGAAGGCGCGAGGCCGGATGCAGGGAGTGATGAACCTGGTCTCCAAGGAGCCGGGGCGCATGCTCCGTCCGTCGGTGGTGGTGGTGGCGCAGGGCCTGGCGGACCGGGCGGCGATCGCGATCGACAACGCGAGGCTCTTCCAGGAGGCGCGCGAGGCGGTGCGGGTACGGGAGGACGTGGTGGCCATCGTCAGCCATGATCTGCGCAACCCGCTGAACGCCATCTCGCTGTCGGCCTCGACGCTGATCAAGCGCGAGGAGCTGGACGAGCGCACGGCGAAGGCGGCCATGCGCATCTACGCGGCGGCGGACCGGGCGCACCGGCTGATCCGGGATCTGCTGGACTTCACGCAGGCGCGAGTGGGCGGCATCCCCTTGAGCCCGAGGCCCGTGGAGCTGGACGAGCTGGCGCGGCAGGTGGTGGAGGAGCTCCAGTCGGCATACCCCGAGCGCAGCTTCGAGCTGCGAGGCGTGGAGGACGTCCACGTGGAGGGAGATCCGGACCGGTTGGCGCAGGTGATGGCGAACCTGCTGGGCAACGCGGTGCAGCACAGCCCCAAGGACACGCCGGTGCGGGTGACGGTGCGAGGGCAGGGGGACATGGTGCTCTTCGAGGTGCACAACCAGGGAGCGCCCATTCCGGCCGAGCAGCTCCCGGTGTTGTTCGAGCCCTTCCACCGAGGCCGGGAGGCGGGCGCGGCGACGCCGGGCCGGAGCCTGGGGTTGGGGCTCTACATCTCGCGGCAGATCGTGACCGCGCACGGAGGGCGTATCGAGGTGCACTCCGAGGAGGGGGAGGGGACGACCTTCCGCGTGTGGCTGCCGCGCCGGAGCGGGGGTTGAGCAGGGGCTCGGGGGCGGCGGGCGCAGGTGCACGGCGGACGAAGTGAGCTATGGTGCGCCGGCATGCGATGTGACTCCTGTCTTCTCTCCGAGCCCTCAGCATACGTGGAGCTGCATCACAACGTAGGCATGCTGCTCATGCGTCGGCAGTACACGACGTCGGGGCGGCTGTGCCGGGGCTGCCTGAGCAAGGCGTTCTGGCACCACACGCTGAGGAACCTGACGTTGGGGTGGTGGGGGACGATCTCGTTCTTCATGACCTGGTACTTCCTGCTGTCGAACCTGATCGTCTACGCGCGAGCGCGGAGCGAGCTGGGCCATGCGAGCCCGAGCCCGAGCCAGGCGCCGCGCTCGGCGGTAGCCACAGGGGACGAAGCCCTGCGCATCCTCGGGCCCTTCGAGCACAACGTGAGGATGCTGCTGCGCACGGGGGACGAGCCCGCTGGCATCGCGAGGGACCTGGCCCGCACGCACGGGGTGGCCCCCGAGGAGGCTCAGCGCTTCGTGGAGCAGATCCGCGCGGCCGGGTAACACGCGGTACGGCCCCCGCGGGTGGCGCGCGCTCGCGCCTCAGGGCTCCCCTGCGCGCCGGATGCGCCGCGCCGCCAGGCCCAGCACCAGCAACGTCATGGCGATCATCTCGGGAGCAGCGGATGGGCCACCCGAGCCGGCCAGACAGGCACACCCGGAGGACTCGGGCCCGCTCGGCTCCGTCCCTGCATCGCTCTGCACCCCTGCATCCGTGCCGCTGCCGGCATCGCTGCCCGCCCCCGCGTCGCTCTCGGTTCCGGCGTCACTTGGGGTGCCGCCATCACCGCTACCGCCGTCGAGCTGGCCCTGAAGCGGGTTCACCGTGATCGTCGCGGTGGTGACGGTGCCGAGCGAGCCGTACTGCGGATTGCGCAGGGGGACGGACAGCGTCTTGGCCGAGCCGAGGAGGGGATTGTTGAGCAACTGGAGGGTGATCGTCTTCGGCGCCGTGTCGCCGTCGGCCCAGCTCAGGGTGCCGCTCGTGGCCGCGTAGTCGCTGCCCGCCTGCGCGGTGCCGTCGACGGTCGAGTAGTCCACGGAGACCGGGCCGGTGTTTCCGCCCGTGCGGCTGACGGTGAGCGTCACGCTGTCCGCGCTGTTGGAGACGCTCACCGCCGAGGCCGTGTGCTGGAGGGAGCCGGGCGGGTGGTTCGTCTTCCAGGACTGCAGCAGCGTCAGGAGCGCCTGCGGCGGATTGGTGGGCTTGCCCACCGGACTGGCGACGGTGCCTGTTTGATCCGAGGTGTTGATGCCGTGGCAGTTCGCGCAGGTGCGGATCTCTCCGGGCTGGAAGGTGACCCAGAAGCGCTCTTTCACATAGCTGGTCTTGGCCGTGTCGTTGTTCTGCAGGTGCCACGTCAGCGCCTTCCCCGCGGGCACGATCGCGGCAAAGGAGCCATCATCGCCCAGGCGCAAGGCTCCCGGCGGGGCCCCCGCCGTCTGGACGTTCTGCGTCCAGGTGTCATGCAGCGGGGTGGCCACCACGCGCCGGCCCGGAGCGGGAGTGCCCCCGCCCAGGAGGTAGCCGCGGCGCAGATCGGCTTGCAGGAACTGGATCCACGCGACGTTGTAGACCGTGCCGCTGGCGCCGGTGGCCTGGGTGCTGGACCAGGCGACCTTCAAGTTGAACGGCTGCTGCCGGTCGTGCAGGTCGCGCTTGGTGACGTTGCGGCTCACGCTGAGCGCCGCGTTGATCGAGCGCAGGTAGTTCTGGAATGTGGGGAGGTGGACTCCGGCCGTGGCGAAGACTCCGGCCTCGATGGGATCAATGCTGGAAGTGGCGGCGGCCGGTGGCGTGCGCGGGGCGATCTCCACGGGATCGAGCTCCCACGCCGTGCCGTTGTAGCTCACGAGCGTCGAGCCCACGTAGTAGCTCGTGTTGAGGGAGATGCCCGGGGTCAGCGTCACGTCCGGCACGTACGTCGAGCCGGAGAGCTTCAGCGACTTCAGCCGGAACGCGTAGAACGACGCGGGCTGAGCGGCGGTGCCGCTGTTGTAATCGGTCTGCGTGACGTTGCCCACGTGCGAGGCAATGAGGTTCCCATCGGCGAGCGGCACGGGCGTGCGGTAGAGCGTCTCGGCGTTGGAGGCGGACAGCGGGGACTGGCCGGTGGGGGGCAGGTTGATGCTCGGCTTCACCGTGGGGATGAAGGCCGGCTTGGACGCGCCATTGGCGCCCGGGGTGATGTACGTCACGGTGATGTTGTCGGGGTTCAGCGGTGCGCCAGAGGCATTGGTGCCCGCGTTGTTGAGCCGGACGATCTGCCCCGCGCCGTGAGTGCCGAGATCCGCGGCGTCGCTGCCGTAGAACGTCCCCGGGTGCAGCGGATCCTCGCGGGCGGCCATGAAGTTGTTGAAGAAGGGGCGCGCCCCCATGCCGCCATAGCCCGGGTTCACGCTCGGGTTCAGGTCAACGACATTGGTGTCGTTCTTGAAGTTCTTGGCGATGAACCCGCCGACCTCATGGCGGCCCACGTGGTTGAGGAGCTCTCCGTTGGTGCCATCAAGGTTGATCATCCACGGCAGGAAGATGTTGGTGGCGAGCCCGTTGAGGGTGTCTCCGTAGACGTCAATGAGCGTCACATGGTCGAAGTTGCGAGGCTCGGGGAAGATGTCCCAGGTGTTCGCAGCCATGGCGGTGACCTGGGTGAACGCCGCGCTCGAGGACTCGTCGGCGAAGTTGCCCGAGCCATTGAAGGTCTGGGTGAAGGTCTCGTTGTAGGGCGCCGCGGTGTTGCCGTTGCGCGAGTCGGTGACGGCCTCGGGATCGCGCGAGAGGTGATCCCAGTTGGTGAAGATGAGCCGTCCAGAGCTGTCGATCTCGGGCGAGAACGCGCCACTGGGCGAGTGGTGCAGGAGCTGGAGCGAGCCGGCGTTGCTGGGATCCAGGCTCCACAGCCCGCTGACGGTGGGCAGGCCGAGGTACTCCTCGCGCTGGAGCAGGTGAGCCTGGCCGTTGTAGGGCCGGTCGCTGGCGAAGACGATCTTCCCTCCGAGCGCGTAGGTGGGGAACACATTGTTGTAGGGCGGCTGGTTGGCGACCTTGGTGAGCACCGGCTTCACGTTGGCGTTGAGCTGGGCCTGGGTGGGGAGGGTGAGCTCGTAGAGCTGCCAGAGGAACGGGGTGGTGTCGGCGGGGCCGCTCGGCGCGCCGATGACCATGCTGAACAGGGCCTTGTCGGCGGTCCAGGTGACGCTGGGGTTTCGCACGGCGAGGGTGTTGGCGGCGGGCTTGCCGCCGGGGATCGCGCTCCAGTCCGCGACGGAGAGCAGATCCACGAGCTGGCCGTTGCTGAAGCGGACGAAGAGCGAGCCGCCGCGCCCGGCATGCGCGGTGTCCGCGAGGTGATTGCTGAACGGTGAGACACAGGACTGGTAGCTCTCGGAGACGGTGCGCGAGTTCACCTCCTCCGGCATGGGGACCTGCGTGACGAAGAGGATGGGGTTGGAGGGGTTGCCCGCGAGCGCGATGGCAGAAGACAACCCGACCACGGCGGAGGCAACGAGGACGAGCAGTCTGGAGTGCGGAGCCATGCACGAAATTGTACGGACGTGCACGCCCCGGCCTCTAGCGAGCTAGGGCTAACCCCAAGGCGATCGGCGCCAACACCGCACGTCGCTTCAGGCTCTTGGGCGGGATGGTAGCATGCGCGCCGGGAGTTCCCTCCACCTCTATGACGCGACGCGCAGCAGCTGCGAAAGCACCCCCGCTCACTGGGCTCGAGGCCGTGTTCGACGCGACGTTCGCAGCCGAGCTCGCCCTTCGAGAGAAGCAGATCCAGCAGAGCTACCGGCCGGTGATCGGGGTCCACAAGTGGTTCGCGCGGCGGCCTGGGACCGTCTTCCGCTCGCTGATGCTGGCCGAGTTCGGCCGTGGCCCGTTGCGCGACACGTTCTGGAAGGCCCACCGCCTCACGGGGGTGATCGGCGATCCGTTCATGGGCGGCGGCACGCCCGTCTACGAGGCCAATCGCCTCGGGTTTCATGTGGTCGCGTGCGACATCAACCCGATGGCGCACTGGATTGTCCGCCAGAGCCTCGCGCCGCTCGATCTCGACGCCTTCACCGCCGAGGCGGCGAAGGTGGTGGAAGAGCTCGAGTCCGAAGTGGGCACCCTGTACCAGACGAAGTGCGAGTGCTGTGGGGGGACCGCGAACGTCAAGTACTTCCTCTGGGTGAAGACCGCCCCCTGCTCGCACTGCGGCGAGATCAACGATCTGTTCCCCGGCTATCGCCTGGCGGAGGCCGAGCGGCACCCGCGACACGTGCTCGCCTGCGCGGGCTGCGGTGCGCTGAACGAATACGAGACGCCGCCGACGCGCGAGCAGCCTGCCCCCTGCGGCTCCTGCGGGCACTCGGTGCACATCGAAGGCAACGTGTCGCGCAAGAAGGTGGAGTGCCGCGCGTGCCGCCAGACCTTCTCGATGGGGAGCTTCTCGAGCGCACCGGTCCACCGCATGTGGGCCATCGAGTACCACTGCGAGAAGTGCTACGCGTCCCAGCCAGGACGGCAGTTCAAGCGGCCGGACCGGCAGGACCTCTCGAGGTTCAAGGAGGCGGAGCGGCGCCTCGAGAGCACCGAGGCGGCCCTGCCGATTCCCGCGGATGAGATCCCTCCTGGAGACGAGAGCGATCGGCTTCATCGCTGGGGCTATCGGCGGTACCGGGAGATGTTCGGAGCGCGGCAGCTCCTGGGGCTGGGGTTGCTCCTGCAACGCATCCAGCGGACTCGCGATGTGTCGGTGAGACACGCGCTGTTGACCGTCTTCTCGGACACGCTGCGGTACCAGAACATGCTGTGCCGCTACGACACCTACGCGCTGAAGTGCCAGGACATCTTCAGCGTGCACGGCTTTCCGGTGGGGCTCGTCCAGTGCGAGAACAGCCTGCTGGGGATCGCCGAGGCCGGAGCGGGCTCGTTTCGCCACTTCGTGGAGAAGTACGCCCGAGCGAAGCAGTACTGCCGCGCCCCGTTCGAGACCCGCCACTCGGGAAAGAAGAAGGAGCTCGTCCCGATCGTCGGCGAGACGATCGAGGCGGAGTTCGTCCAGCGGCAGCCGAGCAGCAAGACGAAGAAGCAGGCGTTCCTGGTGAACGCGCCCTCGCAGAGCGCACCCCTGCAAAAGAACTCCCTCGACGGCGTCTTCACGGACCCGCCGTACTTCGACAACGTCCAGTACGCGGAGCTGATCGACTTCTGCTTTGCGTGGCTGCGGCAGGCCCTCCGAGGCGAAGAGAAATCCTTCGCGAATCAGAGCACGCGCTCGGCGGATGAGCTCACCGGGAACGAGACCCTAGGCAGGGGAATCGAGCACTTCGCGGGTGGCATCTCGGAGGTGTTTCGGCACTTCGCGAGTGCCCTCAAGCCCGGGGGGCCGTTCGTCTTCACGTACCATCACAACGATCCGGTCGCGTACCTGCCGCTGGTGGTGGCGATTCTCGACGCGGAGCTCGACTGCACGGCGACGCTGCCCGCCGCCGCGGAGATGACGGCCTCGTTGCACATCGCGGGGACGGGGTCATCGATCCTCGATTCCGTCTTTGTCTGTCGCAAGCCGGCCTCGAGCCGCCGCGCCAAGGGAGCCCAGATCGAGATGCCGCTGGGAGTGGGCTCCGAATGCCGGGAGGCGCTCGAAGCAGACTCCGTCGCGATGCGAGCCGCGGGCGTGAAGATCACGCAGGGAGATCTGCGGTGCCTGCTGGCGGGTCACATCGCGCGCATCGGGATCCGGACGCTGAGGCCCACGTGGAACCTCGCGGTGGCACTGCCCGAGCGGCTGCGCACCGCCCGGCAGTGCCTCGAACGAATCACGCGCATGGTGGAGAGCCCGCAGAAAGCGGAGGCTGTGGCGGCGGCTGGGGCCCGCGTGCGTACCAGCACCGCTGCGAAGCGAGGGTCCCGGCGCTGACTCATCAGACACGGGGCCGTTTGGGGGGCCATGTCTGACTGGTCAGAAGAAGAAATGGCCTTGAGCCCGGACTGTGTCGTTCCAGGATGGCGGGAAGAGGGGCTCAGCCCAGGAAGACTTGCTCGCGGTGCCAGGCGAGGGCGCTGGAGGAGGGGTGGAAGTCCTGCGCCGCTGGCAGGTGGAGCGGATGCCCGTGGAGTCCGTAATAGGAGCGCCCGTTCTCGAACTCCTCCTTGAGCCTGCGCCCCACGACGAACCGGTGGTTCTCATCCACGGTGACGTAGCCCTTGTCGAACAAGCGGTGCAGGTCGGTGCGCAAGGCGAGTCCGTTCTCCACGAGGTGCGCTCCTCCTTGGGAGTACGGCCGGATGTGCGCAGCCTCGAGCACAGGCAGCGAGTGCTCGCCAGTCACGGCACAGGCTCGCCCGTAGGCATCGAGAACCTCGACGTGGAAGATGCCCTGGCCGAGCCTGGGCCGGTACACGCTGGGTGCTCCGTAGCGGGGAGCCTCCGCCACCATGGGAAGCGCGGCTGGGTCGAAGCCGGGAGCGGCGCGAGCCAGACATGTCTGCCAGATGCGAAGCCCCTCCCCGCGGGAGAGCTCATAGGTCGCCCCCGTTTGGGTCCGGGGAGACCAATCACTCGGAGGGCTCACCCAGTCCTCCCGCTTGAAGAACCGGGCCTCGGCGATCAGGCAGCACCCGATGCGGCCTGCGGGGTCGGCCTCAATACGCGCCCCTTCCTGGATTCGCTGGAGGCGGCTGCGGAGCGCGGTGAGGCTCTCGACGCCGTTGGCCTCACCGAACGTCTCCCAGGCCAGCCAGTCGGGAAGGAGAGTGAACCTGGCGAACCAGCCGAAGCCGGCGATGGCGTTGTAGGGGCTCTTGAGCTTGAACAGGAACGGCGTGCCGACGGCGAGGTTGACGCGGCGGGACCAGGTGCTCCAACTGGAGGCGGTGGACGGCGTGGAGCCGCTCAGCGAGCGCGCCCTCCGAATTGTGGCCCATGCCGGGAACTGGGCGGAGCAGCGGGCAGCTTGGCGGGTGCTGCTGGGGTAGGTTGATACCTTACCTTTTTTGTTTTTCGACTCTAATCGAGCCTTTGGGGCATAGCTTGGTCCGGCTACCCTGCCCCAATGCGCAGGGGGGCTTCACCCGACCGGAGGGAGTCGATGACGACAGGGCCTTGGGCCTCAGTTGAGAACGTCGCGAGGCACCTTGGGGGGGCGCTGTCCGAGGTCGACGAGTGGGTCCGTGCTGGTGGGGTCGACGCTCACAATGACGGTGCGGACAAGGGGGAAGCTCGATGACGGCGCCTGCGATCGACCTCGACCGTCTCTTGAAGCTTCGCCTTCTGGTCGCGCGATTCGGCGAGATGGATCTCGTCAAGTGGTGGAATACCAAGGGCCAGCTCGGTCGCCTCGGCGCCGCCGCGCTTCGGCGAGGCTTCCCGCGCACTCACCGCTTCGCCCAGGCCCGATCCGTCTTCGCTGTCGCCGCGCACCGCTGCACCGAAGTGTTCGATCCCCCTGGCTGCGTGACCCTGTGGCGCCTGCCGGAGGCTACGGAGGAGGAGTTCGACGCACGCTGGGAGTACTGGCTCGACAACGCATCGGACTGGACTGCGTTTTTCGAGAAGCTCGAAAGCATCCAGGGCAACGAACTCATCGCGATCCTGCGCGCGTTCGAGGTCGTGAGCGACCGCGACCTCGATGCCTACGCCCGCCTTCGCCGCTCGGCGGAAGGCCGCGCAGTACCGCTGCCCGGGCTATTCTCCGGAACCGACGACGACGTGGCGCTCCTCGCCCTCGGCTTCGCCCGTGGCGAGCCCAGCGCGCTGGCCGTCCCCTACGCACGGAGGGCGGAAGCGTGACGTCGTCCTCGCGCGCGAACGTCGCGTCGTCCTTCACCGTGGTGAAGGGCGCGATGATCGAAGAGACCTACGCCGTCTTCGCGGCGTGGGACTTCGAGTGCTCGAAGCGCGAGAACCTCGATCGCCTCCGCCACGAGAACTTCATCGGCGCGAGCAGCGCGACCTGGCTGCGTGACGTCGCCAAGGTACTGAACCGCCGCTTCGAGCCCGCTGGACGCGACAAGCCTCTCGTGCTCCTCGCCAAGCACGGCTTCCCCCTCGACGAGTGGCGGCCCCTCTTGCTCTGGCACCTGACGCGCGACGAGTTCCTCGTTCGCGACTTCATCGAGACCTGGCTCTTCGCCGCCTACGACGGCGGCACGTTCCGCGTCCGCACCGAAGACGTCGAGGGCTACCTCGGAAGCATCGCCAGGCGCGGAGCGACCACCGAGCACGCGTGGTCGGTGCAGACGACGAAGCGCGTCGCGGCGGGCCTTCTCAAGATCGCCGTGGACTTCGGCCTCTTGCGCGGCTCCATCACCAAGGAGTTCGTCTCGTTCCACCTGCCGGAGAAGAGCTTTCTCTACCTCCTGCACGCGATGCGCGACGAGAAGCTGGCCCCCAGCAAGGTCATCGCGTCGCCCGAGTGGCGCTTGTTCCTCATGCGCCCGGCCGACGTCGAGCACGAGCTTCTACGCCTGCACCAATACCGCAAGCTCGAATACCAGGTCGCCGGCAGCCTCGTGCAGCTCTCTCTACCCTGCACGAGCACCTGCGAGTACGCCGAGAGGATGGTTGCATGAGCGACCTCGAACACCGCATCAAGCAAAGCCTCGAGCCCGTGCTCGAGCTGCCCGATCCCAGGCAGCGCATCAGCGCGTACCACGACATGCCGTACGCTCTGTTCCGCTACGACCCGGAGGACGAGTTCGACCTGCGCAAGCAGGTGACGCTGCTGGAGACGCGTCTGTCCCAGAAGGGAAAGCGCGTGAAGCGCATCTCGCTCGCCGAATGCCTCGACGCTGCGATGCGCTCGCAGCGTTCACTCGACGAGTGGTTCGCCGCCGAGCGCGAACAAGGCGTCCAGACCATCGTCGAGACGGTTCACTCAGTCCTCTCTGAGTACGCGCCGCTCGTCGATCTCGTCGCCGCACGCATGCCCGAGGAGCCTGACCCTCTGCGCGACGTCGTGTTCATCTTGCGCACCGGGGCGCTCTTCCCCGTGTACCGGACCTTCTCGCTGCTTGAGCAGCTCAAGGGCCGCGTCCACGTTCCGACTGTTCTCTTCTACCCGGGCGACCTCGATGGCGCGGCAGGCCTCCGTTTCATGGGCGTGCTCGACGCGGAGCACAACTACCGCCCGAAGATCTTCTGAGGACTACCGACGATGACGACGCCCACGCCCATCAAGACGCTCTTCGCCAAGGACATCCATCGTCCCATCGAGGAGGTCATCAAGGTCGACCAGACCGACGAAGAGATCATCCGCGACGAGATCAACGAGTACGTCATCACGGATGCCATTCGCTCGCATTACACCAGCATCTTCGACGCGTACCGCGAGACACCGAACAAGCCGCACGAGCGCATCGCCATCTGGGTCTCGGGCTTCTTCGGCTCCGGTAAGTCGAGCTTCGCCAAGATGCTCGGCCTCTCAATCGCGAACCGCACCGTCGCGGGCGAGTCCGCCGCCGATCGTTTCGCCGAGCGCGCGGGCGACAAGAAGCTGTCCGTTCTACTGAAGGCCATCAACGAGAAGATCCCGACCCACGCGGTCATCTTCGACGTGTCAACCGACCGAGGTATCCGCAGCGGCAACCAGACGCTCACCGAGATCATGTACGGGCTCTTTCTCCAGAGCCTCGGCTACGCAAAGGATCTCGACCTCTCGGAACTCGAGATCGGCCTTGAGGAGAAGGGCCAGCTCACGCGCTTCGAAGAGGAGTACAAGCGCCTGTTCAAGAAGGGCTGGGCCACGGAGAAGGGCAAGGTCGCCTTCGCCCTCTCCGAGGCGAGCCGCGTGCTCCACAGCCTCGACCCCGACACCTACCCACTCGCCGATTCGTGGGTGAAGGCCGTCAAGAACAAGGCCGACATCTCGCCGGGCAAGCTGGCCGAGCGCGCGGGCGAGCTGATGAAGCGCAGGAAACCTGGCCACGCGCTCATGTTCGTGATCGATGAGGTGGGCCAGTTCGTCGCGCGCGACGTCCAGAAGATGCTCGATCTGCAGGCCGTCGTGCAGAACCTAGGTCTGAAGGGCCGCGGCAAGCACTGGGTCGTCGTCACGTCGCAGGAGAAGCTCGGCGAGCTCGTCTCCGGCCTCGACGACAAGAAGATCGAGCTGGCACGCCTGATGGACCGCTTCCCGCTGCAGGTCCACCTTGAGTCGTCGGACATCTCCGAGGTCACCAGCCGCCGCGTGCTCTCGAAGAACTCCGGCGCGCAGGCCGCACTCGGAAAGCTCTTCGATGAGCACCGAGGACGGCTCACCGAGCACACCCGGCTTACAGCCGACATCAAGCTCCCCGAGCTGTCGCGCGAGGCCTTCATCGACCTCTACCCGCTGCTGCCCTATCAGATCGATCTCATCATCCAGGTCGTCTCGGGCCTCCGCACGCAGGGCGGCGCGAGCAAGCACGTTGGCGGCGCGAACCGCACCATCATCAAGCTCGCGCAGCAGCTCCTCATCAACCCGGCAGTGAACCTCGCCGACGGAAAGCTCGGAGACCTCGTGCGGCTCGATCAGGTCTACGACCTTGTCGAGGGCAACATCGGCTCAGAGGTGCGCGCGAAGATCGCCGCGATCTCGAAGGAGCTGAACCACCCGCTCGCGCAGCCCGTCGCCAAGGTCATCTGCCTCTTGCAGTATGTGAAGAGCGTCCACCGCAGCGCTGAGAACATCGCGGCCGCGCTCCACCCAAGCGTGAGCGGCGACTCGCAGCTCGCCTCGGTGAAAGAGGCGCTCCGCGAGCTCGAGGCGGCCCACAAGGTCCGCCACGGCGACGACGGCTATCGCATCCCGACGCCAGCAGAGGACGACTGGGAGCGCCTGCGCAATGGCATCAGCCCGAAGCCCGGTGACTCGCACCGCCTCTACTCCGAGGTGTTGTCGGGGTTCTGGCAGCCGCAGCCGTCGCACACGCTCTTCGACACCAAGACCTTCAAGGCAGGCCTCGCCATACACGGCCGCGAAGTGACGAGCGGCGACATGATGTTCCAGGTCCACCTCGCCGAGGACGGCAAGGAGCTGGAGTCGCTCGCCGCCGAGCTGCGCACGCGCAGCCAGCAGGAGCGCAAACACGTCTTTTGGGCTATCGGCCTCACCGACGCGATCGACCGCGAGACCGTCGAGCTGTTCCGCAGCAAGGAGATGCTCGCGAGAAAGGAACGAGACGTAAAGGGCGAGGACACGCCCGCCCTCATCGCCGAGGAGCGCGTTCGCCTGCGCCGCCACGAGGGTGAGCTTCGCCGCCTCCTGCGCGCGGCGTGCCTCTCGGGCCGCATCTACTTCCGAGGCAACGACCGCAGCCCCACCGAGCGCGCCGTCGACGTGGGCAAGACCGCCGCCGAAGTGCTCGGGCAGGTGTTGCCCGAGGTGTTCGACCGCTTCAAGGAGGCCGCCGCCAAGGCGACGGACGTGAAGAAGGGCACCGACGCGCTCTTCACGGCTGAGAACCTCCAGGGCCTGCCGAGCGTGTTCGGCGGCCTCGGTCTCCTTCGCGACGAGAAGGGCAAGACCGTCTTCCGCGCAGAGAGCGGCCCGCTGAAGGAAGTGCTCGACCGCATCGAGGAGCGTGCCAACTACGGCGACACCGCGAGCGGCCGCTACCTCACCGACGAGTTCGCCAAGGAGCCGTTCGGCTGGGACTTCGAGGTCGTGCGCCTGCTGGTGCTCTCGCTGCTGCGCGCCGGCAAGATCGAGGCGACAAGCAAGGGGCAGACGCTCGACACCGTCACGGGCGTCGAGGCGCGTGACACCTTCTCGAACAACAACCTGTTCCGCCAAGCGTCGTTCCGCCCGAAGAAGGGCATCGAGTTCGAGGAGCTGGTGAAAGCCTCCGAGGCCTTCCGCGACACCTTCGGCAGCGAGGTGAAGGAGCTGAACGCCGGCGCCATCGTCGCCGAGCTGCGCAAGGAGGTCGCGCGCAACGAAGACACCGTCACGTCGGCGCTTGCGACGCTCGCCACGCATCGCCTGCCGGGCGGCGCGGTTCTCGACGGCGCCATCGGCCAGATGAAGGCCATCCTCCGGGGCTCCGAGGACAACGCCATCGCGACGTTCAACACGAGCCACCGAGCCATCAAGGACGCCATCAAGCGTGCCGTCGAGCTCGAGCAGGTGCTTAACGAGCCGCGCCTCCATGACCTCGAGCGCGCGCGCAAGGCGCAGGCGAGTCTCTGGAGCTTCCTGAGCCAGGAGCCAGACATCTCCGATGGCCTGCGCACGCGCGCGGCGGCGCTCGAAGACCTGCTCGCCCGCGAAACGTTCTTCAAGGAGCTTCCGGCCATCGAGCAGCACACGAAGGCTATCGAGGCCGAGTACAGCCGCCGCTTCGATGATGCACTGGAGGCACGCGCCACCGCCTATGAGGACGCATTTGATCGGTTCGCCAAGGCGTCGGCCTGGCTAGGTCTCACCAAGGAAGACCAGGAACGCCTCCAGCCAGCGCGAGAGCGCCTCGCCGCACCCTTCGAGTTGCTCCGTAAACGGGATGTCGAGCCGGTCCCAATCCCTCAGCTGCGGTCGGACCGCGACGCCTGTGAGGGCCGCCTCCGGGCCGCGCTCGCGGAGCTCAACCGGCTCATCGACGGCGAGCGCGTCGTTACGGTGAGCGTCGCGAGCTACTTCGCCGGAGGCATTGAGTCCGAGGATCAGCTCGATGCGGCGCTCGACGGTATCCGCGAGGAGTGCGCCCGGCTCATCGGTGCTGGCAAGAAGGTCTTCATCCAGTAGCGCGCCATGACGATCTCAGACGACACCATCAAGAAGGCTGTGCAGCGGTACCACCGCGAGTACGACCGTTACCTGAAGCTCGCTGCGCGCGTGGCCGAAATCTGCCGTTCGGAGATCGTCGAAGGCAACGCCATCCGCGCTCAGGTGACGTCACGGGCGAAGAGCACGAAGAGTCTGGAGGGCAAGCTGCGTCGCTTCGCGGCGACCGGCAAGAAGTCGTTCCCCGACGTCGATGCGGTGTTCGACCAAATCCGCGACCTCGCCGCCGTCCGGGTCGCCACGTACGAACAGCGTCATGAGGACCAGGTCGTGCAGCTCGTTTGCAAGCGGTTTATCGACGCCAGCGGCCAGCCTCCGATCCACGAGCGCAAGGATAAGAACCGCGACGACCCCAACAACTTCTACCGGGCCAGCCACGTCGAGGTCTTTCTCACGACTGCGGACGGAGTGGGCACCTACGCGAACGTGATGGACGTGCCGTGCGAGGTGCAGGTGTGCAGCATGATGGCGCACGTCTGGAACGAGATCGAACACGATCTAGGCTACAAGCCGGCTGCCGGAGTGCTTTCAGACCAAGAGCGGAACTTTCTTGTGATGCTCGGTCAATCGGTCCGGATGGGCGACGGCACCATCTCAAGTCTCTTCGCCGAAACCGAGCGCCGGCAGCGCGAGCAGGGCGGTGCGTTTGCGGACGTCTACGACTTCGTGGCTCGTCTCCGTGGCTGGTTCCCGGGCGTCGACTTCGGCCGCAACGCAGGTGCTCTCTTCGAGGCTCTGCAGCCGATTCGCCTCGTAAGCCCTGACAGCATCCGTCGGCTCCTCGTGTTGCCCGAGCCGCTGACAGACGCCGGCCGCGCCGCCCTCGATGCGTTCTCGCGTCGACTCGAGGCTCAAGGAGACTCGCGCTTCACTCTCGATCCGAATTCTTCGGACCTCCTTCTAGTGCTTCTCCTTCCGAAGCTCGGCCGGCATCTCCACGCCCCCACCACCGATTCGCCAACAGACGGCGTGGCGCGGGTGCGGTGGTTCGCAGAGCGATATCCGGAGGCGCCTGCACCAACGAACCCATTGGCCCAAGCGGGGAAGACCTGATGGACAAGGACACACGCAACGCCATCGAACGCGCCACCCAGCGAGCGCGGAAGCTCCTCGAGGAGGACTTTGCCGTGCAACTCGAGGGCGACTTCGACGTGCACCGCGACGGCAAGCTTGCCGCCAAGGCCGGAGGTCATCTCTCGGCCCGCCAATCGTTCCAGCGTGAGCGCATCGTCGCTGCCATCGAGCACAAGCGCGCCGCCGGGATGAGCGCCGCTGATTCGGTCGCCGACTACCTGCGCGACGCCGCGTTCACCACGCTCAACCGCTTCGTCGCCTTGAAGATGCTTGAGGCCCGCGAGCTGGTGCAGGAGTGCATCACGAAGGGCGAGCAGTCGGCGGGCTACCGCGAGTTCTGCGGCATGGCTCCCGGCCTGCCGCTCCTGCCCGACAGCGCGGGCTATCGGCTCTACATCGAGTCGCTCTTCGACGAGCTGTCGACCGAGGTGAAGGTGCTCTTCGACCGGCGCGATCCGTCGGGCGTGCTCTGGCCGAAGCGCACGACCTTCGAGCAACTCCTCGAGATCCTGAACGCCACCGAACTCGCCCGCGTGTGGGGCGAGGACGAGACGATCGGCTGGGTCTACCAGTTCTTCAACGGCCAGGACGAGCGTAAGAAGATGCGCGAGGAGAGCCAAGTCCCGCGGAACAGCCGCGAGTTGGCCGTCCGCAACCAGTTCTTCACGCCGCGCTACGTGGTTCAGTTTCTCGCCGACAACACGCTCGGGCGCATCTGGTACGAGATGCGCGGCACGAACACAATGCTCGCTGACCGCTGCGAGTACATGGTCAGGAAGCCCGGCGAGGTGTTCGCTCCGCGCGCGAAGAAGGACCCGCGCGACCTGCGCGTGCTCGACCCGGCGTGTGGCAGCGGCCACTTCCTGCTCTACGCCTTCGACCTGTTGCTCACGATCTACGAGGAGGCCTACGCCGACCCGGAGAGCCCAAAGAGCGAAGCAACGGGCAAGACACTCGCAGAGGACTACCCGAGCCTCGATGCGCTTCGGAAGGCCGTCCCGGGGCTCATCCTCGCGCACAATCTCCACGGCGTGGACATTGACCCGCGCTGCGCGCAAATCGCGCAGCTCGCGCTCTGGATGCGGGCGCAGCGCGCGTTTCTCGACATGGGCGTCGCCCGAGGTGGGCGAACGCTGATTCGCCGTTCTAACATCGTCGTGGCTGAGCCGCTGGTAGCAGACGCGCACCTCGCCAAGGAGTTCGTTGCCCGCCTTGGCGATGCCGAACTCGGGCGGGTATTCATGGGGCTCGTCGATGCGCTTGGACTGGCAGGCGACATGGGCTTTTTGCTTCGCATCGAGAAGCACGTAGCGCGAACTTCGAAGCGCGGTCAGACCGGGGATCTCTTCGCGCCTCATGAGGAACGGATTCGCGCCGCGCTCGCGCGATTCCTCGCGGAGGAAGGCAGTGCGAGCGCGCGCAAGCGCCTTTTCGCCGACGATGCAGCCCAAGGCATAGGACTCCTTTCGGTAGCCGAACGGAGGTTCGATGTTGTGTTGATGAATCCGCCCTTCGGCGCGGGTAGCACGCGAGCGAAGGCGGACTTCGAGAGAGCATACCCGCGAACGAAGAACGATGTGTACGCCGCGTTTGTTGAGCGCGGGATTGAGATGCTCTCGTCGCGTGGAAGACTCGGAGCCATCACCTCGCGTACAGGGTTCTTCCTAACCAGCTTTCAGAAATGGCGGGAGGAAGTCCTGCTCACGCAAGCGCCGCCGATCATTTTTGCTGACCTTGGGCACGGTGTACTCGACGGTGCCATGGTCGAAACAGCTGCCTACTGTCTGGAGGCTCGATCGTGACGACATTCCTTCGGGTCTTGGATGTCCCCGTGGAGGAGAAGTCCTCGGTACTTCACGGCAGTATCGTCGCGCTTCGGAGCACAACAAGGCGTGGAGGTAAGGAGCGAGTCTTTGAACGTGATCCGGATTCTTTCGGCGCTATTCCTGGCAGTCCAATGGCGTACTGGGTGAGTGACCGGCTCCGAGTGATGTTTCGCCAGCTTCCTAGATTCGAGTCCGCAGCACGAACGGCCAAGTGCGGCATGGGAACGCTCGATGATTTCCGCTTTCTTCGCTCCCGGCACGAACTTGCATTGCAGCCGCCCGACCACAGACCGCGCGAGCAGCGATGGGTGAACTACGTCGGGCCTCGGCAGCGCTCGCTGGCCTACGCGGATGTACTACTAATGGTGAAGTGGGCAGATGAGGGACGCGAGCTCAAAGCCTTTGTGGAAGCGCGTGTCGGAAGTGCGAGTCGAAAGATCCAGTCAGAGAGCTACTACTTTCGACCTGGCCTAACTTGGCCACTGCGGGGGAGCCGGTTCTCCGCGCAAGAGGTCCCCGAAGGCTGCGCCTTTAGTGTCGCAGGCAAGATGGCTTTCGTGCCGCGTGAGGAACGGTTGTTCTGCCTCGGTCTCTTCAATTCCTCCGTGTTCGACAGTCTCATCGGTCTCTTTGCGGGGAAGGTCGGCGGCGTGCAGTACGAAGCGGGACTGATCCAGGATATTCCGGTGCCAGTCGTGGAGGGGCCTGCGCGTGATCGCATGGCAGACCTTGCCCAGCGCGCTTGGCAGTTGAATCGGGCACTCGACACGACACATGAGACGTCAACCGCATTTCTGCTGCCGCCCCTGCTGAATGAACGGGTGACTGGCGTGAAGCATGGCGCTGTCGCGCTTGAGCTTGCCGCAATTCAGCGAGAGATCGACGACCACGCCTTTGAACTATATGGCATCAGCGCTGATGATCGTGCGGCGATCGACGCCTCGTCGAACAGCGGAACTGGGAACAACGATGGCGGCATTCCCGATGATGACATCGAGGAGGAGGCTGGGGAGGGTGGTGCGCCTGTGAGCACCGGGACCGATGCTCTCTTGTCGTGGCTCGTCGGCGTAGCTTTTGGGCGTTTCGATCCTCGCCTCGCGACCGGCGAGCGTCCGTTGCCTCTCGTGCGTGAGCCCTTCGATCCGTTGCCCGAGAGAGCTCCGGGGATGTATCCCCGAGGCGAGGAACCCGTGGAGCGCTTGGACGTGCTCGTCGATGATGAGGGGCACAGAAGCGACCTTGCCTTGCAGGTGCTTCGCTGGGCGGAAAGGGTATCGGTTGAACTGCCGTCCGCCATTCGCCGATGGCTGGCGCGCGAATTTTTCCCGCTGCACATCAAAATGTACTCGAAGAGCCGTCGCAAGGCGCCGATCTACTGGCAGCTCGCGACGCCTTCGGCGAGCTACTCGGTCTGGCTCTACATCCACGCCTTCAGCAAGGACACGCTCTTCCGCGTGCAGAACGACTACGTCGCGCCGAAGCTCGCGCACGAAGAGCGCCGCCTCGAGTCGCTCACCAGTGAGCTGCGCGACGGCGCGACAACTGCGCAGCGCAAGGCGCTCGCCGCGCAGGAAGCCTTCGTCGATGAGCTGCGAGCGTTCCTCGACGAGCTGAAGCGCGTCGCACCGCTCTGGAGCCCCAATCTCGACGACGGTGTCATCATCAACTTCGCGCCGCTCTGGAGGCTCGTCCCGCAGCACAAGGCTTGGCAGAAGGAGCTGAAGCCCACCTGGGACGCTCTCTGCGAGGGCAAGTACGACTGGGCCCACCTCGCCATGCACCTCTGGCCCGAGCGCGTGGTGCCGAAGTGCGCGAAGGACCGGAGCCTCGCCATTGCCCACGGCCTTGAGGAGGTGTTCTGGGTCGAGGGAACCGACGGCAAGTGGACCGCCCTGAAGACGCCCACGCGCAGTGTCGACGAACTCGTGCGCGAGCGCACCTCGCCCGCCGTGAAGTCCGCGCTCCAGAGCCTGCTGGAAGCGCCCTCTGCGACCGGCCACGCCAAGAAGACGAAGAAAGGCAAAGCCCATGCTTGATTCCCTCCAACTCCAGAACGTCGGCCCCGCGCCCGAGCTGAAGTTGGAGCTCGCGCCCCGGCTGAACCTCATCACGGGCGACAACGGCCTCGGCAAGAGCTTCTTGCTCGACGTGGCCTGGTGGGCGCTCACGCGGAAGTGGCCGCAGGACCTCAACGCGAACCTGACGTCGGGCTACGCCGCGCGCCCCACCGACATCACGAAGAGGGCCTCCATTGCGTTCGAAGTCGAGAGCAAGACAGGACGTGTGAAGTACGAGAGCCCTTACGTGGCCGACGAGCAGGCGTGGAAGGGCAAGGCCGGGCGTCCGTGGAATCCGGGGCTCGTCATCTATGCGCTCGCCGACGGCGGCTTCGCAGTCTGGGACCCGGCCCGGAACTACTGGAAGAAGCAAGGAAACATCGACGTTCAAGAGCGGCTGCCCGCCTACATCTTCAGCTCGAAGGAGGTGTGGGACGGGTTGCGACTCTCGGTCGATGGGAAGCCCACTCAGGTGAGCAATGGTCTCGTCGCCGACTGGGCATCTTGGATTCGCGAAGGCAGGGACGACGCGAAGCGCATGGCGGCCGTGCTCGCGCTTCTCGCTCCGACCGTGGGCGATGACAGCCTGAAGCCGGGTGACAGCTTCGCGCGGCTGTCGGTCAACGACGCGCGCGACATCCCCACGGTCCGCATGGGCTACGGGCAGGACGTTCCCATCCTCTACGCTTCGCTCGGCGTCCGCCGCATCGCCGCGCTCGCGTACATGCTCTCGTGGGCCTGGCGCGAGCACCTCGTCGCGTCGAGGCAGCTCGGGCAGCAGCCGTCATCCCGCGTCGTGATGCTATTCGATGAGATCGAGGCGCACCTCCACCCACGCTGGCAACGCGCCGTCGTACCTGCGCTGCTGAAGGTCGTGCAGACGCTGACCGAGGATGAAGGGGCGTCGGTCCAACTCATCGCCGCGACGCACTCACCGCTGGTGCTCGCATCGGTAGAGCCGCTCTTCGACGTCGAGAAGGACGCGTGGTTCGACCTCGATCTCGAAGGCGGGCAGGTCGAGCTTCGCAAGCGAGAGTATGTCCGCCTTGGTGAGGTCGGGAACTGGCTGGTCAGCGATGCCTTCGACCTGAAGGAGCCACGTTCGCTCGAAGGCGAGCGGGCCGTGCGTGCCGCCCGTGATGTCCTGAGCGCAAAGGCCCCTTCGCTCGAGGAGATCGAAGCTGCCGACAAGCAGCTCCGCGAGGCCGGTCTGCCGGACATCGATCCCTTCTGGGTTCGATGGGACTACTTCGTCGAGCAGGCCAAGAAGGCCGCCGCTGCGGAGAAGAAGTCATGATCCCAGTCGCGTTGGCCAAAGAGCCTCCCGAGTTCGACGCGAAGGTCCGGCAGCCCGGCCTGTCTGCCATCGACGAGCTGGTCGGACGCCAGCCGCGTCTGAGGCGGCGGGGCCCGAAGCGGAAGAAGATCGCAGACAAGGAGCAGGACATCCCTGCCGACGCGTTCCCAGAGTATTGGCGCGAGGCGCTCCCCGAGATGCTTGTCGCGTACAAGCGGAGGTGCGCATACCTCGCGATGTACATCCATCACGCGACCGGCAATCCGACGGTCGATCACGTGCTGCCGAAATCCTATGCGTGGACCCAGGTCTACGAGTGGGCGAACTACCGGCTGTGCGCGGCGATCATCAACTCCAAGAAGGGCGCGCTGCTCACGCTGGTCGATCCGTTCTCCATCGGGCCGGGCTGGTTCGTGCTGAACTTGAACACGCTGCACGTTGAACGTGGCGACGCGGCCCCAGAGGCCGAGTGGGACCGCATCGACGCGACGCTCCCGGTGCTGAACCACCGGCTCTGCGTGCAGGAGCGTGAGGAGTACGTCCGCTGCTACCACCTCGGTCCGGGGGCGGGTGGTTTCGACCTTGCGCACCTCGAGTACCGCGCCCCGTTCATCGCGTCCGAGCTTCGGCGGCAGGGACAGCTCGTGCGAGGAGACACCTGATGCACCCGCTTCACGACTATGTGGCGCAGCAGCTCGCCGACAAGATCAAGTCCCGCCGGGTGGTCGTCTGGTACGACGAGCGTCGCGAGTTTCGGGCCTTCGTCGACGAGCTGCGCGGCGGCGCGCGTTCCGGAAGCGCCCCCGTGTCGATCGCTGTCGGCGGCGCGAGCGCGCACCTGGCCGAGTACGCGGGCTCGATGTTCGAACTGCGCGCGGTCGTCGAGCCGCACGTCAGCGGCGACGCGCCGTCTGCCGTGGTCGTCTACATCCCGGGCGTCGGGCGCGACCGCCGTGCCTCCGCCCTGATGGAGTTGGAGAAGGCCGGCACGACGTGGGAGCCGCAGCTCGCGCAGCTCGCGAAGAACGTGCTCCTCCAGAAGTACACGCTCGGCGTCGTCGACGAGATGCTGCCCGGAGGCCGCAAGGTCTCCTACGAGGATCTCTCTCGCGCGGCCGCGGGCAACTCGGGCGCCGAGCCGCCGTCGATCTTGAAGAGCATCTTCCACGAGGCCAGCGGCAACGACGGGCTGCTCACGGCGTGGCTCGTGAGCGACGCGCGCGACGCGCAGATCGTGGAGAAGGAGGCGACACGCGAGTTGACGAAGCTCGTGAAGGCCCGCCTCGGGCTCGACCTCGCCTCTGACTCGCCGCTCTCGAAACTGCGCGCCATCACGCTGCGCTACGTGCTCGCAGGCGAGTTTCGGCTCGACCTCTCGTACGATGCGCCCGCGTCGCTCGACAGCGTCCCTAAGCCTACGTCGAAGGACGAAGAGTCGGCCGTGCGAGAGCTCGCGCGACGCCTCCGCACGGGCCATGCGGACGCTTACGCGGCGCTCGCCGATCGCGTCGAGGAGGAGCTGGGGCTCAAGAACGCGAAGCTCCCGCCCGGCGCACTGGGAGCGATCGACACGTTTCGTTTCGAAGAGCGCGCGCTGCTCCGTTACGCAGGTGACCTCATCGCGAACGGCATGTTCGAGTCCGCGCTCGCCCTCGTCGCCGAGCGAGAGCAGAGCTTCTGGCTTGACCGCGACGTGAGTCGGAAGGCCCAGTGGGAAGCCACTCAGCGCATAGCCGAGCTGGGCAACGTGGCGGTCCAAGTGAAAGCGGCAGTCAGCAAGACCTCGGGAGATCCAGCCACGTGGCTCGACGCCTACGTGTCGCCAGGAAAGGATGGGGCGGGCTGGTTCCGTCTCGACCAGGCGCAACGTCGGCTCGAGGCTTGGGTCGCGAACCTCGACGAGGAGCCCGAGGAGCGCCCGCTCGGCGTCGTCCGGCGCGCCTACGAGGACGCGTGCCATGCAATGGCCGAGGGCTTCACCAAGGCGCTCGCCAAGGCCGGGTGGACCGTGTCCAGCGCGCTCCACCAGACGCGCATATGGAGCGAGGTCGTCGCCAACAAGCCCAAGCCCGTTGCCTACTTCCTCGTCGATGCGATGCGCTACGAGATGGGTGTCGAGCTCGCCGAGCGCCTGCCGAAGACCTCCGAGGTTTCGGTGCGTGCGGCGGTCGGTGCGCTGCCCAGCATCACGCCCATCGGAATGGCGGCGCTCCAGCCCGGAGCGTCGGCGAGCTTCTCGGTCGTCGAGCAGAACGGCAAGCTCGGCGCCCGCATCGACGACTCCTTCCTGCCGGACCTCGCGAGCCGAAAGAAGTTCGCCGCCGCGCGCGTGCCGAAGCTGGTCGACGTGGCGCTCGACGAGCTGCTGAGCCTCCAGCCCTCGAAGCTGGCGAAGAAACTCGACGGAGCGCAGGTCGTCGTCGTCCGCTCGCAGGAGATCGACCATGCCGGCGAGACGGGCTTCACGTTCCAGGCACGGCAGGTGATGGACACCGTCATAGACAACCTCGCGCGCGCGATCCGCAAGCTCGCGGCGGCGGGCATCGAGCACGCTGTCGTCAGTGCCGACCACGGCCACCTGTTCTTCGCCAACGACCGTGACGAATCGATGCGCACCGACGCGCCCGGTGGCGACACGGTGGAACTGCACCGGCGCTGCTGGATTGGGCGCGGCGGGGCGACGCCTCCCGGCTGCGTGCGCGTGCAGGCCTCGGCGCTCGGCTACGCGTCCGACCTCGAGTCCGTTTTCCCGGCGGCGTTGGGTGTCTTCAAGGCAGGCGGCGACCTCGCGTTCCATCACGGCGGACCGTCGCTGCAGGAGATGGTGATCCCCGTCCTGACAGTGCGCACGAAGGCGCGCGAGTCGGCGCGTCCCTCGGCGGGGCCGATCGAAGCGACCGGCCTGCCCGAGGCGGTGACCAACCGCATCTTCAGCGTCACGTTCACTTACGGCGCGAAGCAGATGATGCTCGGCGCGACGGGGATCCAAGTGCGGCCGCTCTTGATGGCGGCCGGCAAACAGGTCGGTGCCGTCGGCATGGCGGTCGACGCGCAGTTCGACCGGGCCACCGGCACTGTGAAGCTCGAGCCGAACAAGCCAGTGACCATCGCTTTCTTGCTGAGCGACGAGAGTGTCGCCTCGTTGCGCGTCGTGGTGCAGGACCCGACGACCGACGCGGAGCTTTACCGATCGCCTACCGACATCCCGGTTCGACTTGGAGTGTAAGCCATGAGCAACGGAGCAAACCCGACACGAGATGCGCTTGACGACAAGGTCAACCGCCTGTTTGCCGGGAAGGTGGTGCGCAAGGATCTCGTCCGAAAGGTGAAGGTCGGCGCCAACGTGCCGGTCTTCGTCCTCGAGTTCCTCCTCGGGAAGTATTGCGCGTCGAGCGACGAAGTCGCGATCCAGATGGGACTCCAGGTCGTCAACGACACACTCGCGAACAACTACATCCGCTCCGACGAGTCGATGAAGGCGCAGGCGATGGTGAAGGACCGCGGACGCCACACCTTTATCGACAAGGTGAAGGTGCGCCTCGTCGACTCGGACTACTGGGCCGAGGTCACGAACTTCGGCCACAAGAACGTCCACGTGCCCGAGCACTACGTGCGCGACTACGAGCGCCTCGTCATGGGCGGCGTCTGGGCGCAGGTCGACATGCGCTTCGAGTACGACGAGGAGTCGAAGGGCAGGAACCCGTTCTGGATCGACAAGCTCACGCCCATCCAGATCGCGACCTTCGACCTCGAGGAGTACCGCCGCGTTCGGCGGGAGATCACGACCGATGAGTGGCTCGATCTCATGATGCGCAGCATGGGCTACGAGCCCAGCGAGATGTCGCGGCGACTGAAGCTGCTCTTCCTTGTGCGCCTCATCCCGCTCGCGGAGCGGAACTACAACCTCGTCGAGCTCGGGCCGCGCGGTACGGGCAAGAGCTACGTTGTCCAGGAGGTCTCTCCGTACTCCGCGCTGCTCACCGGCGGCACCACCGTCGCCAATCTCTTCGGACACATGAACGGCCGCCAGAAGGGCATGGTGCAGATCTGGGACGTCGTCGGATTCGACGAGGTCGCCGACCTCCAGAAGATGCCGAAGGAGGTCATCACCACAATGAAGACCTACTGCGAGTCGGGCACCTTCCAGCGCGGGCAGGAGGCAGTCTCGGGCGACGCGAGCATCGCGATGTTCGGCAACACCAACCAGCCCGTCGACGTGCTGGTGCAGACTGGCCATCTCTTCGCGCCGATGCCCGACATCATCCGTGACGACATGGCCTTCATCGACCGCATGCACTTCTACCTCCCGGGTTGGGAGATCCCGAAGATGCGGAACGAGATGTTCACGAGCCACTACGGCTTCGTCGTGGACTACCTCGCCGAGGCGCTCCGCGAGATGCGGAAGCACAACTTCACCGAGATCATCGACCGCCACTTCTCGCTCGGCGCCCACCTCAACGCCCGCGACCGCAAGGCGGTGCGCAAGACCGTCTCGGGCCTGATGAAGATCCTCTTCCCGCACGGCGAGGTCACGCAGGAGGAGCTCGGCGAGCTCCTCGAGCTGGCCATCGAAGGCCGCCGCCGCGTGAAGGAACAGCTTAAGAAGATGGGGTCCTTCGAGTACTACCACACGTCCTTCAGCTACACGCTGCAGGACACCGGCGAGGAGAAGTTCGTCGGCGTGCCCGAGCAAGGCGGCCGCGACCTCATCTCCACCGATCCGCTGGCCCCTGGCACCGTCTACAGCGCGGGTGTCACCTCCGACGGCACCGTCGGTCTCTACCGCGTCGAGGTCTCCGTCTCGACCGGCACGGGCAAGTTGAAGCTTGCGGGCGGCGTGTCGGGTGCGATGAAGGAGTCCGTCCAGCGCGCCTTCAGCTTTCTGCAGACGAAGAAGTCGGAGCTGGGCATCGCACGCGACCTCGACGTCTCCGATCTCCATGTCGAGGTCATCGACCTACTCGCCAACCGCGTCGAGGCCGAGCTCGGCGTCGCCCTCTTCGTCGCCGCCTACTCGGCGCTGCGCAAGGCGCCCGTGAGCCCCGCGCTCCTCATCCTCGGGGACATGAGCGTCCAAGGGAACATCAAGCCCTTGCGCTCGCTTACCGAGCCACTCCAGGTTGCGAAGGACAACGGCGCGAAGCGCGCCCTCATCCCCATCGAGAACAAGCGGAACTTCCTCGACGTAAGCGCCGACATCATGGAGCATGTCGACCCGATCTTCTTTGGCGACGCTAAGACCGCCGCTATGAAGGTCCTGGGGAGCTGAGTCGTGGAGGAGGCTCTCCGAGGCGCCGTGCGATGGTACCTCGGGCGCCACGAGGAATGGGCAGCCCCATTCTACTGCGACCCCGCGCGTGTGGGCGCCTTCGCGGTCGCGCCTGACGAGCTCGCGGCCGGCACCGACGCAGCCATCTTCCGCCTCTTCGTCACGCTCTCGATGTACCAGGCGTTGCGCGACGTCGTGATCATGCGCCAGCAGCGGTCGTTACCGCGCGCGTCGATGCGGATCGTCGCCGACGTGGCCTTCGTGAAGCGAGCCACCACGCGCCACGCGTGCCCGACGCTTGGCTCCGTCGAAGCGTTCGAGAAGGGCTGCGACGTGACGAAGACGGGCGAGAGTGTGGATTGCGAGACCTGCCCTGGCGCCCCTTGCCATGTGAAGGACGCCACCGTCGTCTTCAACCGCATGGGCGACATGGGCAAGCTCCCGATCTCTGCATGGCTCCGGTTCTGGAAGGGCGGCGGAGTGAACGTGCTACTGGAGCGCGTGTGCCAGGTGGAGTCGTCACCCACAGAGCGGGCCGCGCTCCTCGTCGAGCACTTCGCCAGCATCCACCGGGTCGGGAGGAAACTCGCGACGATGTTCGTGAGCGCGCTCTCGACGCCGGCGCTCGCTTCAGGGCTCACGCCGTGGTTCCCGACCGTCGACGGCAACGAGCTGGTCGTGGTCGACACGAACGTCGCACGCGCGGCCGACGCGCTTCAGGATCCGAGCGCGCCCCGGACCTACGACGCGCGCGAGCGGTGGGTGCGCGAGCAGGCCGCGAAGATCGACCTCCGCGAGTTCCGAGCCGACCTGCCACGTTACTCGCCGAGGTTCGTGCAGCAGGCGCTCTACGCGTTCTGCTCGAAGTCGAACCGTGTGGCTCAAGGGGACGCCTGCGCCGCGCGCACAACGCCGTGCTGGGGCTGCGCGCCTGCGCTGTGCCCCTTCGCGGCATCGATGGAGAGCGCGGATGCCGTGGCCGGTTAAACGTCAGCGGCTCCGTTCCGCCCAAAGGCCCGCCGCCGTTAAATGCTCTGGCTTCTCTCTCCCCGCTGGCCAGTGGAGAGAGCGCTAGGGCTGCTGACGGACGCGCTTCGCGGGCTGGACGGATTCTCTACGCCTGGGTTGTCCCTGCACGTCCTACGAGAGAGGAGGGCGAAAACCCTCGGAACTCTTTGGCAAAAAGCCAGCGGCCCCGAGGATTGCTCCTCAGGGCCGCTGTCGAAAAAACCAGAGGCCTGCGTGCTCGCGTGCTGGCCCAAGTAGCTCCCCGACGTGGACTCGAACCACGGACATGGTGATTAACAGTCACCCGCTCTACCAGCTGAGCTATCGGGGAATATGTCCGCCGCCGCGACCGGGGTCGCTGCGACGGGGACGATTTCTAGAGAACGGAGCCTCACCTGTCAACAGATCGATTGGATCCGCTCGCTCGCCTACGCTCCCAGCCCTGGTCCGCCCTCGCTGGACTCACCCTCGTCGCCACCTCCGCCCTGGCCCTCGTCCTGGCCGGCACCCCCGCCGAGCGGGTCCTGGATCGCACCCTGCGTGATCATCGCTCCCTCTCCCGGGAGCAGCGCCAGGCCCTCAAGGAGGCCCTCTTCAACGTCGGCCTCTGGCGCCGCCGGCTCGGCTACCTGCTGGGTCAGCCAGCCGCTCCCGCCTCGCTCCTTCTCTATGCCTTCCTCCATGGCCTCGCGGGCCTCCCCCAGGCCGAGGCTGCCGCTCTGGCCGGGGTGGAGGCTCCTCCCTCGCTGCTCACCGGTCAGCCCCCGTCGCTCGCCCTTCGAGCCTCCCTCCCGGATTGGCTCGCCGACCACTTCTCCCGCGAGTGGGGCCCCGAGGCCGAGGACTTCTGTGCCTACCTCAATGTCCCAGCTCCCATCACGCTGCGAGTGAACTCCCTGCGGACCTCGCGTGAGGCGCTCGCCCAGCGGCTGCGCTCCGAGGGCGTGGAAACCCGGCCCGGCTCCTGGAGCCCGCTCGCCCTCCAGGTGGAGGGGCCTCGGCCCAACCTCTATGGCCTCCCGTCCCTCCAGCAGGGCCTCTTCGAGGTCCAGGACGAGGGCAGCCAGCTCCTCGGCCTGCTCGTGGAGGCCCGGGCCCGCGAGGCCGTGCTCGATCTCTGTGCCGGCGCCGGGGGCAAGACGCTCCTGCTCGGCGCGGCCATGGAGAACCAGGGCCGGCTCCTCGCTTATGACTCGGACGCCGAGCGGCTCGACCGGCTCATGCAGCGGTGCTCCCGCGCGGGGCTCTCGAATGTCCACGTGCTCCGCTCGCCTCCCTCGGGGCTAGCCGTGGACCGCGTCCTCGTGGATGCCCCGTGCTCCGAGCTGGGCTCCCTGCGCCGCGGGCCGGACCTCCGCTTCCTCAAGGCTCCTTCCGTCCTCTCCGAGTTCGTCCCCCTCCAGCGCGAGCTGCTTGCCCGAGCGGCGGACCTGGTTCGCCCGGGCGGGCGCCTCGTCTACGCCACGTGCACCGTGAACCGCGCCGAGAACCAGGAGCTCGTCGCTGGCTTCCTCCGAGAGCGGCCGGACTACCAGCTCGTGACTCCCGGGGCGGGGTGGCTCCGTCCCGAGTGTCTCCAGGAAGGGTTCTTCCTTTGCGCCCCCCACCGGCAGGGGACTGATGCCTTCTTCGCGGCGGTGCTCGAACGCTCGGGGTAGGAGAGGCGCGGGGAGGAGGGTTTTAGACGCTTGCTCCCATGGCTCCTCCGAAGTCCCGTCCCCCCTCCGCGCTCGGTGCTATGAAGGCGCCCGTGCGCTGGCAGAAGCCGCTCCTCCTCCGTCCCCGGGACTCCGTCCACGTCGTCGCCCCCGCTGGCCCCTTCGATCGGCCCGGGTTCGAGGCGGGCCTCGCCCTCATCGCGCAGCGGTACTCGCCCCAGTACGGCCCCGATCTCTTCGAGGCTTGGCGCTACCTCGCCGGAGATGACCGCCGCCGCCGTGAGGAGCTCTCCCGGGCCCTGCTGGACTCGCGCGCTCGCGCCATCTTCTGCGCTCGCGGGGGCTACGGGAGCATGCGGCTCCTGCCGGAGTTGCCGCTCGCGGACATGGCCTCCACCCTGCTCGTGGGCTTCTCGGACATCACCGCGCTCCACCTCGCGCTCCAGGCTCGCGGCCGGGTCTCCATTCATGGCCCTGTGCTCACCCAGTTCGGCAAGCAGCCCGCGGATGTCCAGGAGCGCCTCTTCCGCCTCCTCGAGTCCCCCGAGCCGCCCGCCCCGCTCACCGGCTCCGCCACCTACGTCCCCGGCGTCGCCGAGGGCCCGCTGATGGGCGGCAACCTGTCCCTCGTCACCCGATTGCTCGGCACTCCGTACATGCCCTCGCTGGAGGGCGCCGTGCTCCTGCTCGAGGACATCGGCGAGCGCCCCTACCGCCTGGACCGCATGTGGACCCACCTGCGGCTCGCGGGCGTCTTCGAGCGCGTGCGCGGCATCGTCCTCGGCGACTTCACCGACTGCGACGAGAAGAACGCTCCGTACACCAGCGCGGAGGTGCTCCGCTCGCTGGCGGAGGAGACCCGGCTGCCCTGCGCCGCGGGCTTCCCCATCGGCCACGGCACCCTGAACTACCCGGTTCCGCTCGGCACCTCCGTGCGCCTGGAGGCCGGCGACGCACGCCTCACCTTCCTCGAAGGAGCGGTGCGCGAATGAGCACGGCTCCCGTGGCTCATCTCCAGGCGGTGCTCGACGAGGCGGTGGGCTTTGGCCTCTTCCCGGCCGCCCAGGCCGTGGTGCTCCACCGAGGCATCCAGGTGTTCGGCGGCGTGGCGGGCGCGGCCACCGGAGACATGCGGTTTGATCTCGCCTCGGTGACCAAGGTGCTCTGCACCACCGCGCTCTTCCTGCGCCTGTGGACCGAGGGCAAGGCCGGCCCGGAGACGCAAGTGGCGCGCTTCTTCCCCGGCACTCCGGTGGGCGAGGCCGGCGTCACCGTGGCGGATCTGCTCTACCACCGCTCCGGCCTGCCGCCCTTCGTCCCGTTCTTCGCCCAGGCGCTCACCTCTACTCCGGAGTTGCTCGACCCGGCCTGTCCTCCAGCCACCCGCGCCCGGGTCCGCGAGGCAGTGGTTCAGGCCGCCGCGCGGACGCCGCTGGCCGCTCCGGCGCGCACCCGCACCGCCTACAGCGACGTGGGCTTCATCCTCCTCGGGGAGATCCTCTCCCGCGCCGCTGGCAAGCCCCTGGACTTCCTCTTCAACCAGTACATCGCCGAGCCCCTGGGCCTCGGCGCGCGCTTCCACCGTCTCTCCGAGCTACCCACGGACGGCCCGGTCGCTCCCTCCGGCTCCACGCGCCCTCGCGAGCCCGCTCCCGGCCAGGAGCAGATGTGGGGCGAGCTGCCCACGCGCCCCAGCCCTCCCGGCGAGGTGGATGACGACAACGCCTGGGTCATGGACGGCGTGAGCGGCCATGCGGGCCTCTTCGGCACCGCGGTGGACATGGCTCGCTTCGGTCAGGCCGTGCTGGACGGGTGCGCCGGCAGCCCCGCGATTGCTCCCGGGCCGCTGTGGCACCGGCTGCTCACCGTGGATCCGATCCTCGCGGGCACGCGCTGCATGGGCTTCGACTCGCCCTCGGTGGAGAACTCGAGCGCGGGCCACTTCATCGGCAACACGCCGCCGGGCGCCGTGGGGCACCTGGGCTTCACCGGCACCAGCCTCTGGGTGGACCTGCGCCGCGCGCTCGTGGTGGCGCTGGTCACCAACCGCGTGGCCCACGGCCGCAAGGAACTGCGCATCCGCGACTTCCGCCCCTTCTTCCATGATCTCGTGGTCGAGGTGCTCGGGATCGCCGACCCCAAGAACTGACTCAAAGGAATCATGGCTGACGACAACGGAAACGTCCTGGAGACCATCGAGCCCGGCGCCGCGCGCCGCATCCACCTGGTGGGCGTGGCGGGCACCGGCATGGGCTCGTTCGCGGGCATGCTCAAGGCCGCCGGCTACGAAGTCACCGGCAGCGATGAGAACGTCTACCCGCCCATGAGCGACATGCTCAAGGCGTGGGCCATCCCCGTGCTCACCCCGTACCGCCCCGAGAACCTGGACGCGGCGAAGCCGGACCTCGTCATCATCGGCAACGTCATCCGCCGGGTGAACCCCGAGGCCACCGAGGTGCGCACCCGCCGCATTGCGCAGATGAGCTTCCCGGCGGCGCTCGGCTCGCTGTTCCTCAAGCGCGCCCACTCGGTGGTGGTGGCCGGCACCCACGGCAAGACGACCACCTCCTCGCTGATGGCCCATGTGCTCGTGGAGGCCGGCAAGGATCCATCCTTCCTCGTGGGCGGGGTGACGCAGAACTACTCGGGCAACTACCGCGTGGGCAAAGGCCCGCACTTCGTCGTGGAGGGGGACGAGTACGACACCTCGTACTGGGACAAGGGCTCCAAGTTCCTCCACTACCAGCCGCGCACGGCCATCCTCACCAGCGTGGAGTTCGACCACGCGGACATCTTCAAGGATCTGCCGCACTACGAGTCCACCTTCGAGAAGTTCGTGAAGCTGGTGCCCGCCGACGGCCAGCTCGTCGTCTGCGCGGCGTACCCCAACGCGGTGCGCATCGCCGGGCTCTCGAAGGCCAAGGTGGTGACGTACGTGGGCAAGGAGGGCGCCACGGCGGACTACACGCCGCGCAACATCTCCTTCGGCCCCGAGGGCGCGCGCTTCGAGGTGGTGGAGCGCGGCGCGGTGCTCGGCACGGCGAAGATGCAGCTCTCCGGCGCGCACAACGTGGAGAACGCGCTGAGCGTCATCGCCGCCGCGCGTGGCCTGGGCCTGTCCTTCGAGGAGATCGCCCAGGGGCTGGCCAGCTTCCGCGGGGTGAAGCGGCGCCAGGAGGTGCGCGGCGAGCTGGGCGGCATCCTCGTGGTGGACGACTTCGCCCACCACCCCACGGCGGTGCGAGAGACGATCGCCGCCATCCGCCACCGCTACCCGGAGCGGCGGCTGTGGGCCATCTTCGAGCCGCGCTCCAACACCAGCCGCCGCAACATCCACCAGGAGGACTACGCCCACGCCTTCACCGGCGCCACCCGGGCCAGCCTCAAGGTGCCCGAGCACCACGACAAGGTGCCCCTCAGCGAGGAGCTGGACGTGCCTCGGGTGTGCGAGGCGCTCAAGGCCCAGGGCATCCAGGCGGACTCCTCGACGGAGGTGCCCGCGCTCGTGGAGCGCGTGGCGCGCGAGGCCCAGCGCGGAGACGTGCTGCTGGTGATGAGCAACGGCTCCTTCGGGGGCTTCATCGACAAGCTGCTCGCGGCGCTCAAGGCCCGGGCAGGGGAGGGGTAGTCCATGCGTACGTTCCTCGGGGCGCTCGTGTTTCTGGGGCTGGCTGGCTGCGCGCAGAACCACGAGCTGCCACCGCTCGTCGCGGGAGACAGGGCCGCGCCCATGGCGCCCACGGCGGCCGAGCAGGGTGAGACGCACAGCCCCCTGAGCGGGCCGCTGAGCTTCCAGGTGAAGCGCTACCCGGACGGCGCGGCGTACAACGTGGCCAGCGATCGCGGCAGCGTGGTGCTGCTGGACGTGTGGGCCACGTGGTGCGAGCCGTGCCGGGACGCGCTGCCGCTCTACGAGCAGCTCGCCAAGGAGTACGGCAAGCGCGGCCTCAAGGTGTACGCGATGAACGTGGATGAGGACGAGCGCGCCATCCCCCCCTTCCTGAAGGAGATGAAGGTGGACCTGCCCATCCTCGTGGACGTCAACGCGGCCGTGGCGGAGAAGACGCTGGGGGTGAAGATGATGCCCACCACCTTCATCGTGGACCGGCGGGGCGTGGCGCGCTTCGTCCACGAGGGCTTCGCGGAGGAGTTCCTCCAGAAGTACCAGACGGAGATCGAACAGCTGCTCGCCGAGCGCGCGCAGTGAGCGCAGGAGGAGGGGCCATGCAGCAGGACACACCCGCGGCGCTGCGCCGGACCGCGGAGGAGGCGGCCCGGCTCGCGGGCCGAGTGCTCGCCGAGCGCTTCCACCAGACGCGCACCATCGAGTTCAAGCGCAGCGGGATCGATCTCGTCACCGACGCGGACAAGGCCTCAGAAGAGGTGCTGCTGCGCTTCATCCGAGAGCGCCACCCGGGCCACTCGATCCTGGCCGAGGAGAGCGGGGCCTCGCAGGGCGCGGGCCTGCGCTGGCTGATCGATCCGCTGGATGGCACGACCAACTACGCCCACCACGTGCCGCACTTCAGCATCAGCATCGCGGTGGAGGGCCCGAGCGGAGTGCTGGCCGGGGTGGTCTATGATCCCATCCGCGACGAGCTCTTCTCCACGGCGCGCGGCGAGGGCGCCACGCTCAACGGCCACCCGCTGAAGGCCAGCGGCACCACGGAGCTGGGGCTGGCGCTGCTGTGCACGGGCTTCCCCTACGACGTGCGCGAGAGGCCGGACGGCCCCGTGGGGCTGCTCAACCACTTCATCCGCCACGCGCAGGGCATCCGGCGCTCGGGCAGCGCCGCGCTGGATCTGGCGTACGTGGCGGCGGGGCGCTTCGACGGCTTCTTCGAGTTCCGCCTCAAGCCGTGGGACATCGGCGCGGGCTCGCTGCTGGTGACGGAGGCGGGCGGGGTGATGAGCCAGATCGACGGCACGCCCTTCGACGTGAACCACGGGGACGTGCTGGCGAGCGCGCCGGGCCTGGCCGCGGTGCTTCAGGAGGAGTGCCGCCTGGTCCTCGCGGCCCTCGGTTGAGGGCCGCGGCTCGGGCGGCAAGCTCCCTTCCCTAGAAGAAGCTCTCCGGCACGAAGACGATGTCGCCTGGTTGGAGAAGAAAGTTCTTCTCGCGGCCTACGCCGATGTCCTCCACCGGCACGCGGATCTTCCGCTCCTGCCCGTTCACCAGCCGCGTCACGTGGGTGCTGTTCTGCGCGGCTGTCTTGGTGAAGCCCCCGGCCAGGGTGATGGCCTGGATGATGCTCATCTCCCCGTCGTACGGGAACGTGCCCGGCTTCTGCACCTCGCCGAAGACGAAGATCTTCTTCGAGTTGTACTCGCGAATGAGCACCGACACCTGGGGCCGGCGCAGGTAGCGCGCCAGGCACTCGCGCAACGCGTCCGCCGCCGTGCTCGAGGTGCGGCCCGCCAGCGCCACTTTTCCGCACAGCGGGTAGTCAATGGTCCCCTCGGGGGAGACGCGCCAGACGCCCGAGTGGTCCGGCTCCTGGAAGACGCGCACCTCCACCAGGTCTCCCGGGCCCAGCGTGCTGGCCTGGCCGGCCGCCGCGTGGGCCTCCGCCTCGGAGGGCAGGGGCAGGGCGGGCGCGGGCGCAGCCGAGCGGCACGCGGGAACCACCGCGAGCAGCAGGGCCAGGAGCAGGGCGGGCAGGGAGCGCATCACCAAGGGGGCTCAGTACACCAGCGTCAGCCGAAGATACGCTTCGTGGCGCGTGAAGTTCAGTCCGGCGCCCATCACCGAGGACGAGCGCGTGGTCAGCATGTAGCCTGCCGCGCCCACGAGCCACGGCTTGAACTGGTACTCGGGCCCCAGGTCCAGCAACAGCACCGTGTCGCTGCGAGGCTGGGTCGGATCATAGAAGGTCAGGAAGTCGAGCGCGCTGTACCCATGCAGCACCAGCTTGCCCCCGAGCAGGGCCCGCGCCTCGGCGTAGCCCCGGTTGTCCTGGAACAGCCCATAGGCAGCCACCGGGTTCAGCGTGCGCAGGTAGCCCCCCTTGAAGGTCATGGTGGGGCTGAACAGGTAGTTGCCCTCCAGCTGGGCGATGAGGGTGTTGCCCCCGGAGCTGCCGAAGTTGTAGCCCCAGCCCACCTTGGCGACGACGGAGATCTTCGCGGACACCAGGCCGGCCAGCCCTCCCATGGCGCGCAGCAGCAGGGCGCTGGGGGTCTGGCTGTTGCGCAGGTACTCGCGCAGGTTCAGGTCCGTCTCCAGCACCAGCGCCGTCTTGGGCAGGAAGCGCCAGCGAGCGTCCACCGCGGCGCGCAGGTTGGTGTAGTCGAACGCGTCCACGGCGACGGGATCGCACACCCCCTCGGTGCAGCCCACGGGCACGGCCAGGCCAATGGGCTGGAAGAACTCGAGCCCCCAACCCAGCTGGGGCGTCACCTCGAGCGCGCCGCCGCCGGGCTTGATGGGCACCGAGACCCGCGCCTCGTTGAAGAGCGACAGCACCCCCGCGCCCAGGGAGGGATCGCGCGTCTGATCCGAGCGCGTGAACTCATCCGCCAGGATCAGGCCCACCTGGCCCTCGGGGTTGAAGTGGGCCGTCAGGTTCGCCGCGCCCTCCAGGTGCGAGCCATAGGTGGATTGCTTCGTCAGCAGCCCCGTGTAGCGCACGTACTCCAGCCGCGCCGCGGCGCTGAGGGCCATCTTCGACGAGGGCACCTCCAGCTTGAACCCCGGCCGCAGCCGCAGCACGATCTCGGGCGACAGCGAGGGCGAGATGGCGTTGGGATCCGCCGTGGTGGGCTCCGGGAAGTAGCCCACCGCGGTGTCCAGCCGCGTCTCCACGTCGAAGAAGGGATGCAGCCGCCCATCTCCCACCTTGATGCCGTTGCCACCGGCCGCGACGGGAGGCTGCTGCGCCCACGCCGCGGCGGGCCCCAGCATCGCAAGTACGAGCGCACACAGGGTCCAGCGCTTGTTGCCAGACTGCGTCATGACTCGGACGATCGCGCCGGCATGCCGGCTACCTTTCACTACTTCTGGCTGGGGCCCTGAGAAAGTTCATAGCACGCAGCCTCCGTACGCCCGCAGAAATTTGTCGGATTCTGGGCGTGCCGGATCAGGCCCTTCAGAGGGTAGGAGCTACAGGGTCGGGCTGGCCGGCGGCGGGCGGAGGATCACCTCCGGAGGATCAGGCGGCTGGGTCGGATCACCCCCGGGCAGATCCCTCGGCTCCTCCACCTCGACGGAGAGGTTCTCGTCGGTGCGGAAGGCGAGCTGGCCAATGCACTCCTCGGTCTCCGAGCGCAGCTGAGCCACCTTCTGGTTGGCGATCATCACCTTGGTGTACTCGTGCTCGGCGGAGGTGCTGTCCTTGCGGGTGACGGCCTCCTGGAGCGCCACGTCAGCCGTCTCGGAGATGCGCAGCAGGCCCTTGATCTGCGTGAGCTTCTCGTTGACGCAGTTGAGCTTCACCACGTCCTTGGTGCGGCGGGCCTCCTCGAGCTTCTCCAGCACCTCGCGCAGCACCTCGCGCATGGTGCCCAGCGCCTTGGCGCTGCGCTCGAGCTTGTCCGGATCCTTCACGGTGCTGGGCTTCTCCAGGATGGGCAGGCCCTTGGCGGCCGTGGGGGCCTTGGCCGGGGGCTTCAAATCCTGCGCGCCAGCGAGCCCCGCCACGAGCAGCACTGTCAGCAGTCCGATGAAGCGCATACGACTCACCCTATGTCTCAGGCCCGGAGGGAGGACGGCCTTCGAGCGTAGAAGCAGGGCCGGGGGGTGTCAACGCACGCCCAGGCCCCCGGCGCGGTGTGGCGGAGGCTACCCCGCCGGAGAGAAGACGAAGGGGTAGGCCACGGGCACTTCGTCATCGGGCTTGAAGGGGAACACCCAGCTGCGGATCACCGTGCGGATGCAGCTGCCCACGGCCTCGTTGCCCAGGGTGTTCTCCTCGATGTCGATGTCGCCGGGGCGGCCGGAGGGCTTGATGGAGAAGCGCACCACCACCTTGCCCTTGAGGCTGGGGTTGCGCTTGAGCTCCTTCTCGTAGCAGTTCTGGATGGCCTTCAGGCGCGCCTTGACGTAGCGGGCCAGGGCATCGCGGTCCACGTCCGCGCTCTCCACCTCGGGGGCCGCGTCCTTCACCCGGCCCTCGACGGCCACTTCCTTCTTGGCCCCCAGGTCCACCTTGCCGCCGCCGGTGGTGCCCAGGTCTCCGATGCTGGCCACCTTGCCGCTGCCGCCGCCCTTGGGCCCGTTGGCGCCCAGCACGTCGCTGGTGGCCACGCCCACGCCGCCCGCGCCCGCGAGCGCCTCGGCGATCTCTCCGCCGCCGGTGCTGCCGCCGAGCACGTCCGCGAACGCGCCGCGGGTGCCCGAGCCCGAAGAGCCGAGGATCTTCAGCAGGCCCTTGCCCTGCACCTTCTTGACGACCTCCGCCTTGTGCTCGGCGGCGTCCTTGGGCTTGGAGTCGCCCTTGTCCTCGCTGGTGGGCTTCTTGTCTTCCTTCTTGTCGGGGGTCTCCTCGGCGGCGGCCTGCGGGGCCTCGGCGGCCTTCTCCGGCTCGGGCTGCTTCTGAGGGATCATGGCGGCGACGAACCGGTCGTCGAGCTGATCCAGGGCCACCTCGGGCTCGGGAGGCGGGGCGCTCGCGAAGATGAAGGCGCCCCAGGCGAAGTGGAACAGGAGCGAGACCGCGAGGATGGTGAAGAAGACGCGGTCCATCGTCTTCCAGAAGCCGCCCTGCACGTCGGCGGGCAGCTTCACCTTCTCCGACTCGGGCGGAGGGGTGATGAACTGGAAGAAGAGGGTGATGTCGTTGCCCAGGTCCACCTTGCCGCGAGCGCTCTCCTGCAGGGGCAGGACGTAGTCGGTGCCGCGCTCCTGGGCCAGCCCCTGCTTGCGGATGCGCTCCAGGTCGACGTCCGAGCTGCCCAGGTGCACCCGGCCATGCATCGTGTCGTCGAAGACGAGCTGGTACTGGTTGTTGCGGTTCTCGAAGAGGGCGAACTTCGCCGGCAGGTCCTCCGAGGGGGGCAGGACGATGGTGTTCTTCGCGTCGTGCCCGATGGTGACGTCATCGCGCAGGAGGTGATGCTCCTCGAGGATGCGGTCGCCCTGGATGATGCCGACGCGCAACAGCTTGTTCTGCGAGAGCTGGGGGGAAGCCATGTGGGGTGTTGGACAGCGAAGTCCCTAGAAAGGTTGCTTGTCCACGGTCTGAACCACCTTGGGCACGAAGCTCTCGGGGTGGCTGAGGTCGTCGAAGTTCAGGTTGGACCGTTGGAGGATGTAGAAGGCCTGGGGTTTCTGGATCTTGCCCTCGACGGTGAGGGCATCCAGGCGGATGACCTTCTTCTTCTTGGCGCCCGAGTCCTGCGCGAGCGCGGGCCCGGCGGCGATCAGGATCAGGACGAGAAGGGTTCGCATGGAGGCCTCTACTGGGTGTCGCGGGGGAGCTTACCCGAGGTGGGGCCCGGTGTGGCAGAGGGTGGGGGAGCGGCGGGGGCGGGCGAGGCAGGGGTAGGTGCAGGTGAGGGCGCTTGGTTGGCGGCGGCCTGCTTCTTCTCCTCTTCGGCCTTCTGGGCCTTGCGGAGCTGATCCCGCTTCTCGCGCTCGCGGCGCCGCTCCTCCTTGTCGATGCCCTTCTGGGCATCCTTGAGGTACTGCTCGATCCGGTCGTCCTTGCCGCCCTTGCCCTTGTACTGCTCGAAGAAGGCGATGGCCGTCTTGAAGCGCTCGAGGGTGTCCAGGCCCTCGGGCTCCAGGTCCAGATAGAGGATGGCGAGGTTGAAGTAGGAGTCCACCCCAGAGGGATTGAGCTGCAGCACCCGCTCGTACTCGGCCTTGGCGCGGGCGAAGTCTCCGAGCCCCCGGTAGGCATTGCCCAGGTTGAGCCGGGCCGAGGCGAAGTCCGGCGCGGACCGGACGGCGGCCTCCAGCTCCGTGACGGCGGCCGGGTAGTCCTCGGTCTCGTTGAGCAGGGCACCGTAGTTGTTGCGCGCCTCGGCGAAGTCCGGGCGGAGCTCGGCGGCCTGCTTGAAGCTCTCCAGCGCCTGGGGCTTCGACTTGAGCGCGAGCTGCACCAGCCCCAGGGCGTTGTGGGTGGCCGCGTCCTGTGCGTCGACGGCGCGAGCGTTCTCCAGCACCAGGCGGGCCAGCTCGTACTTCTTCTCGTGGTAGTAGACCTGGGCCAGCACCTGCATGGCCTTCACGTAGCGCTCGTCCACCTTGAGCGCGCGCTTGGCCTCGTTGGAGGCGGACTCCAGCTTGTTCTGTTGCAGCAGCGCGAAGGCGAGCGCGGTGCGCATGCCCACCGCGTCCGGCTGGGACTCCAGCTTCTGGCGCAGCTCGGCCTCGATCTTCGTGGCGCGGTGGGTGCGGCAGTAGAGCCGGGTGAGGAAGTCCCAGGCGGACTCCTGATCCGGTTTGATCTCCAGCGCCTTGCGGTAGGCCTTCTCGGCGTCGTCCGGCTTGCCCTGGCGCTCGCGGATGACGCCCAGGTTCGCCCAGGCGTAGTCCAGCTTGGGGTTGCTCTCCACCAGCGCTTCGAGCCCCTTGGCCGCGATCTCCAGCTCGCCGTGCCGGGCGATCTCCACCGCCCGCTCGAAGTCCGCGCGGGGGCCCGTTGCAGGAGGCGGTGCGGGCTTCTTGGTCTCGGTCGAAGCCGTGGGCTCCGTCTTCGCCGCTGGAGCTCCACCGGAGGTTGCGGGCTTGGAGGCCGCGGAGGCTTCTGGAGCGGGCGCGCTCGCGGAGGGGGCGCTCGCGGCGGAGGTACCAGCGGCCGGAGCGCCTTTGTCCGCGGGCGCGGGCACCGGCTTGGGCGCGGAGGAGCAAGCAGCTCCCAGCAGCAGGGCGAAGCCCGCGAGTCTCAGGCGGCGCGTGCTCACTTCTCACCTCCACCGGTGAGCTTCTGTGGCGGCGGCTCGGCGGGGCGCTCGGGGCCGAAGAGGCCACCCACCAGGCCATCGGGATAAGCCGAGTCGGAGGAGATGGCCTGCTTGGGCTCCTTGAGCACCGGGTACTCCTTGGGGCGGAAACGGTTGAGCGCCTCGAGGGTGCGATGCGTCCACTCGTTGGAGATATGGAGCTTGCGCGCCTCCTGGAGCGTGCCCGAGTAGCTCTCCACGGCCGCGTCCTCCAGCGTCGCCGTCTGCTGCGAGAGCAGATCCTGGTAGGCGACCACGGCCTCCTCGCCCAGGCGCTTCACGTCCGGAGGGACGGGCGTCTCGATGATGGTGTTGGCGAAGCGCTCCAGGGTGTAGCCCTTGCGGTAGAAGGCGGCCAGCGACCACTCGGCGCGCTTGTATGCGAGCACCTTGCCGTAGGCCTCGTTGACGGTCTTCACCGAGGCGCGCTTGGCCGTGAAGCTGTGCTCCAGCGCCTTGCCCTTGCCGCCGATCTTCAGCTTGTCGAACTTCTCGAACTCCAGCTCGGCCAACTGGAAGCGGCTGTAGGCGGCGGCGTCCGCGGCGAGCTGCGAGCTCTCCGGCTTCAGCTTGCGGCGATCGAACTCGGAGGCGGCCTCCTCCCACGCGCGCTCGGCCTCCTTGGCGTTGCCCAGCTTCTTGTGCGCGTCGCCAATGCGGCGCTTGGCGTCCACCACGAGCTCCGACTGCGCGGGCACCTTGGCGAACTTGTTCACGAACGCGTTGAGCGCGCGGATCTGCCCCTTCCAGTCCTCCTGCTTCTCGTAGATGAGGGCGGCGCGGAACTGGTACTTGGGCGCATCCTCCGACTTGGGGAACAGGTCCACGTAGCGCTGGAAGGCGGCGGCGGCCTCGGGGTAGCGCTGCTGGCCCTCCAGCAAGCGGGCGGCGTTGAAGAGCGCGGCCTCGCGGTCCTTGGAGGCGGGGTAGTCCTTCACCAGCTTCTGGTAGCTGACGACGGCCTTGTCGAAGTCGTACGAGTTCTCCGCGTTCACCGCCACGCGGAAGAGCGCCGCGTCGGCCAGGGTGGAGGTGGGGTACTCGCGATAGATGCGCTCGTAGAGCTTGAGCGCCGAGTCGAACCGCAGGGTCTTCTCGTTGCAGATGGCCGCGTTGTTGAGGGCCTTGTCGGCGAACTCGTGGCGAGGCGCCTCATCCACCAGCTCGATGAACTTCTTGGAGGCCTCGTCGTACTTGCCCTGGTCCATGAGCTGCTGGGCCAGGTTGAAGCGGCCGCCCAGCTTGAACTTCACGAGGTTCTTGTAGAGATCGCTCGAAGGGTCGATGACCTCTTTGTTGGAGGCGAGCCTTCCGGCGACGTCCTCGACGCTGCGCCAGTCCTTGTCGATGAGGAAGCTCTCGACGATGAGGTTGGTGGAGAACTGGGCCACCTCGTTCTTCGGGTAGCTCTTGACGATCTGCTCGAAGCGGCGGCGCGCCTCGGGGAAGTCGTTGTGCGAGTAGAACAGCTCCGCGGCCTTGTAGGCGATGCCGGGGCTCTTCTCGTCCTTGGGCAGCAGGGCCACATATGCGTCCGAGGCCGCGACGAGCCGTGTCTCGGACTCGGCCAGGGCAATGGGCTGGACCACCTCGCCCGCGAGGCGCTCGGCGGAGCGCAGCGGCTTGTACTCCTTCACCGTGCCCGCCTTGAGCTCGCCCGCGAGCTGCTGCTGCCACGAGAGCACCGCGCTGTGGGCCGCCTCGGTGCGGTACTTGTCGTCCAGGCGCGAGTCGCGCACCTCCTCGTAGTTCTTCGCCGCCAGCGCGAACTGGAACGAGAAGTAGAGGCACTCGGCGTAATAGAACCGCATCTCGTAGCTGCTCTTGGTGCGCGGGAAGCGCTCCAGATAGGCGCCGTAGGCGCGTGCGGCCACCTGGAAGACCGCGGCGGCCTGATCGTACTTGCCCTCCTGCTTGAAGGTCTTCGCCTGCTGGTGGTGGTAGATCGCGGCGCGGTAGAGGCTCTTCTCGGCCAGATCATCCGCGGCGGCCAGCGCGTCCGGCTCGTTCCGGTGCTCCTTGTACCAGGCGGAGCCCGGCGCGTAGGCGGTGGCCAGCCGCTCGGCCTCGGCGTAGGACTCGTCCATCTTCCGGTCGCGCTCGTAGGCCTGGACGATCTTCTGCTGGAGCTGCGGCGCGTCCGGAGCCAGCGGATCCTTCTTCAGCACGAGCTGATACGCGGCGATGGCGTTGGGGTGGTTGGTCTGGTCGAACCAGATGTTGCCCAGGCGCCGGTAGATGTCGGCCTCGTAAGCGGGATGGCCTCGCAGCTCGAGGAGCTTCTGTGCCTTGTCCAACCCGCCCCAGTTCTCATCCGCCAGGGAGACGGCCACGTACTGGAGGGCCTCCTCGCGGAGATCTCCACCACCGGACTCATCACCCTGGGCCTTCTTCTGGGCCTCGTAGAAGTCCGCGAGCGTGAGGAAGCTGTCCACCGCCTTGTCGAAGTTATCCTGGCGGTAGTAGGTCCACCCCAGCTTGTAGAGCGCCTTGTCGTAGAGCGGGTGGGTCTTGTCCTGGGTGGCGGCCTCGTAGGCCTCGGCGGCCCTCGTCAGCGCGTTCGGGTCGCTGTACGAGTCGAACCAGTACTCGCCGATGCGCACCCAGGCCTCGGTGGCGAAGCGGCTCTTGGGATAGCGGGCGATGAGCTCCTCGTACGTGCCCCGGCTCTCGTCGAACTCGTTCTGTTTCTCCTGGCAGTAGCCGAGCAGGTACATGACGGCGTCGTTGAGCTTGTAGCCCTCGAAGTCGCGCAGGAGCCGCCGGTAGAGGGCGATGGACGGGCCGAAGTTCACCTCCGGCTCGGGCGGGGCCTCGGCGCCCTCGGGCAGCGACTTGAGCTTCTCCTCGTGCTCGCGCATGGCGGCGAGCTGCTCGTCGCTGGAGCGCTCGTAGTAGAGCTCGGCCAGACGGAACATCACGTCCGGCGCGTAGCGCGGCTCCGTCGGGTAGCGGCGCAGGAACTCCTCGAAGCGGGCGATGGCGTCCAGCCGCTCCTTGCGCTCCTTGATCTCCTGCTCGCCGATGAGCTTCTCGTACGAGGCGGCCAGGCCGTTGCGCTTCTCCTCGTACTTGCGCTCCACCAGCCGCTGCACCTCGCGGCGGAACTCGCGCGACTCCTCCTCGTACTCCTGGAGGGCGCTGCTGATCTCGCGCAGCATCGCCTCTTCCTCGGGCGTGCGGCCCAGGTTCTCCAGGTACTGGCTCTGAGGAGGCGCGGCCGGGGCGGCGGCGGCAGGCGGCGGGGCGCTCTCGCTCGTTGTGGCGGCGGGCGCGGCGCTTGCGCTCTCCGAGGGCTGAGGGCTGGGGGCCTTCCCGGTGCTCGGCTTGGCGCTGCTGGCAGGCTTGGCGCTGCTGCTGGGCTTCTGGGTGACAGGCTTCGCGCCCGCGGGCCGAGCACCGGCGGCCAGGGACGTCAGCACCAGCAGCATGAGCAGGAGGCGGCGCATGGGTTACTCGGCGTCCTTGAGGACTTCCTTGAAGTCCTTCTCCAGGGCGCGCAGCTCCTGATCCTTCTGGGCGGACAGCTTCTGGATCTCCGACGTCTTGTCCTGCTTGCGGGTGAAGGCCACGTCCACCAGGCCCACGTCCCCCTTGAGGACCAGGTCGTAGAACTGCTGGCGCACGCGGCGGAAGCTGTCGTAGGCGATGCGGCCCACCAGGTTGCGGGCGTTGCCAGCCACGGCGGCCACCTCCGTGTCGTACTGGCCAAGCAGGAGCTGCTCGGCCTGGACCTTGTCGCGGATGACGCGGCCGCGGCGCTCGAGCTGGGCCCGCAGCGTGGACTTGGCCGTCGTCACCCGGGTGCGCAGCCCCTCCGTGCGCTCGCGCACCGCCTGGATGCGCTCCATCAGCCGGCCTACGTCCTCGGGCAGCCGCCCCGCGAAGGAGGCCACCAGCAGGTGCTCGCGCTGCAGCACCTCGAAGAACTGGTGGCGGATCTGCTCCTCACCGGCCACGGCGGTGGCCACGGCGTTGCGCTCGTCCGCCAGCCGGGTGCGGGTGCGCCCCAGCTCCGCCTGGAGCTCCTCCAGCGTGTCCGACTCCGCCTGGAGCTGGCCGAGGAACTGCACCTCCTCCTCGGGAGGCGTGTTGCGCTCGGCGTGGGTGTCATCCACCCACTTGCGCACGGCGGTGGCCACGGCGCGCAGGCTCTGCAGCTCGTAGCCCAGCCGGAAGGCCTCGCGGTCCAGCTCATCCACGCGGGCCTGCATGCGCTCGCGGCGCTCCTCCACCTCGCGCTGGGTGGTGGGCAGCAGGGCGAAGCGCTGGGACAGGGACTCGCGCTCCTTGCGCACGGCCTCCAGCTTCGCGCGCTCCTCGGAGGTGAGGTGCTCCAGCACCGCCGAGGACTCCAGCGCCACCAGCACCTGCTCCACGCGGGTGAGGCCGCTCTCCACCGCGTCCGCGCGGGTGTAGCCCTCCTGCAGCTCGGGGAACGTCTCCAGCCCGCGCTCGTCCAGCGCCTGGAGGATGCGCGTGGCCAGCTCCTGCGCCTCGCCCACGCCCTTGCGGCCGCTGTCGAGGTCGCCGATGAGGTTCACCGCGGTGGACACCTCCTCCTGCGTCTTCGCGTAGCGCAGCGCCACCGGCGGCAGCACCGTGGTCAGGTCCAGCGTCTTCTCGTTGCGGGACAGGAGGTTGTCGAAGTAGGCCACCGGGTCCTGGTTCCGGGTGAACAGCTCGTCGAGCTTGTCTCGCACCGGCCCATACGTATCGATGACGCCCTGGTACGACTGCGTGGCCTCTTCGTACTGCTGCAGCTTGAGCAGCAGGTGTCCCTGGAGCAGCTGTGCATCGGGCGCCAGCGACGACTCCGGATCCACCAGCAGCAGGAGATCAATGGCGTTCTTGGCGAGCTCGAAGTCGCCCTTCTTCACGTAGGCCCAGGAGATCTCGTAGAGCGAGTCCGTGTACGACTCGCTGGAGCGGGAGATCTCCTGGTAGCGATCCAGCGCCTCGTCCAGGTTGCCCGTCTCGTAGAGCAACCGGCCCAGGGAGAGGTTGGCCAGCTCGCGGATGCGGAGCTCCTCCGGCTCGTTGGCGGGCAGGGCGGCCAGCTCCTTGAAGCGCTGGATGGCGTCCTTGTAGTCCCCGGCCTGCACGGACAGCACGCCCAGGTGGTAGGCGCTCTGCAGGCGGATCATGCGGATGTTGTCGTGCGTCAGCGGCTCGAAGGCGGCGCGGGCGCGGGCGATGCGCTCCTCGCTCTTCAGGTCCGTGCGCTTGAAGAGCCACTTGGCCCAGACGTACGCGAGCTCGGGCGGCAGCTGTCCACCGGAGGCCTTCCGGGCCTGATCGATGTACTCGTCGATGCCGTCGAACTGGTTGAGCCGGCTGGCCACGGACAGGTAGCGCGAGAGCACGTCCTTGTACCGGTCCGTCGGCGGCCGCGAGAGCAGCTCGCGCAGGTACAGCCGCGCGCCGATGTAGTTCTGCTGCTGCAGCAGCGAGTCAGACAGGTAGAAGAGGGCGTCCGGGTAGCGCGGGTTGGCGTGGAACTTCGGATCGCTCACCAAGTCGTAGAAGAGGACCGAGGCGGCGGTCCAGTCGCCCAGCAGGTACTGGATCTCTCCGTCCGAGAAGCGCCGGTTCTTGGCCTCCTCGTCGCTCGGCTCGGCGCGCAGGGTGAACTGCGTCTCGACGAAGCGGATGTTCTCGTCGGCGCTCTGGAGCTGCTTGTCCACCTGCTCCAGCTGGTGGTTGGCGTCCCCGGTGAACTTCACGGGCTCGGCCTTGCGCTCGGCCTTGGGCTCGGCGGCCGCGGCGGGGCGCGCGGCGAGCACCAGCGCGATCACCGCCGAGAGGGCCAGGGCACGGGGACGAGACGCGTTCACCGGAGCGGCTCCTACTTCGTCTCGGTGGAGGCGGGGGCGGCGGGCGTGGTCCCCTTCTCGCCGGGCTTGGCGGGGACGGCGTCTCGCGACACCTCGATGTCGTAGCGCACCGCGGGGCGCTCCTTGAGGTCCGTGGTCAGCCCGCCCTTCTCGAAGCCCACCACGTGCACGGTGGTGACCTTGGTGGCCTCCGCGTTGAAGGTGTAGCTGGACTGCACCTTGAACTTGTAGCCCTCCAGGTAGCTGAACACGCCGTAGCCGTTGCCGCGGTACACCAGCCGCACGGCGACCTGGTGCTGTCCGGGGACGATGCGGCCGTTGAAGATCTCGAACTCCTCGCGCTTGTCGAGGTCCCCGTCCTCGTTCACCTTGGTGTAGATGGGAGCGCCGTCCAGCGCGTACGCCACCGACTCCAGGACGAACGAGTTGCCCATCTCGTTCTTGTGGAAGAGCACCGCGCGAGCGCCGGTGGACAGGTCTCCTCCGAGCACCGTCTCCTGCAGCAGCAGCAGCCGCGCCTTGGAGCGGTAGATCTTCTCCTTCAGATCGACGACTTGCTCCTCCAGCGTCTTCACGCGGGTGTTGAAGGCCTCATCCGCCGTCTGCGGGCCGGGAGGCACCGGAGAGATCGGCCGCCCCGAAGAAGAAGGAGGAGCCGGGCTCGCCGCGGCCGGGGGAGCGCTCGTGGGAGGCGTGGCCGAGGGCTCCTCGGCGAGTGCCGGCACGCACAGGCCGGCGCCCAGCAGCGCGAGGAGACGAAGGGTGGAGGAAGCGGAAGACACGAGCGACCTCGAGCGGAGCCGGCCGGACCGGACAGGTCATACCACCCTTCTCCCCCGGGCGTCGCAGGGGGGAGGGCCGGTCGCCTGCCCGCTGATCAGCCGCCCTTGCGCAGCTCGGTGAGCACCAGCTTGGCCACGGCCTTGAGCGTGTCGAACACGCCTACTCCCGTAGGAGCAACCGCCGGGTACTCGGGGATGTTGCGCGGGTTGAGCGCCTTGCGGATCTCTTCCACCGTCACCGCGTTGGGCAGGTCCCGCTTGTTGTACTGCATCACGTACGGGATCTTGTTCAAGTCGTAGCCCTGCTCGGCCAGGTTGATGCGCAGGTTCTCCAGCGACTCCATGTTCGCTTCCATGCGCTCGATCTGGCTGTCGGCCACGAACACCACGCCGTCCACGCCCTTGAGGATCAGCTTGCGGCTGGCGTCGTAGAAGACCTGGCCCGGCACCGTGTACAGGTGGAAGCGCGTCTTGAAGCCGCGGATCTCACCCAGCGACAGCGGGAGGAAGTCGAAGAAGAGCGTGCGGTCCGTCTCCGTGGACAGCGAGATCAGCTTGCCCTTCGTGTCGGCCGCCGTCTTGTTGTAGATGTACTGCAGGTTCGTCGTCTTCCCGCAGAGACCCGGCCCGTAATAGACGATCTTGCAGTTGATCTCGCGGGAGGAGTAGTTGATGAAGGACATGGCTTCCCGGGTTACTCGCTGAAGAGGTTGTCGATATCGTCGTCGGAGATCTCGGCGAACGGCGAGCCGATCCCGGGTGTGTCGGTCTTCTTCACCAGGCTCTCGAAGATCTTGCCCAGCTCGTCGCTGGCCTTCTTGATGCGCAGGCGGACCAGACCGAGGCTGGTGCGGTTGTCGAAGATGACCACCAGCACCACCCTGCTGCCGACGATGGTCATGTAGAGGGAGTCCTTCGCCCCCTCGTGGAACTGATTGGGGAACTCGTTCTCGCCAATCAGCTTGGCCAGGCCGCCCATCGCCGCCACGTTGCCGGCCGTCAGCGAGGCCAGCGAGGTGGTGTCGATGTTCTGGGTCTGCCCCGCCGAGGAGATGAGCTGCCCGTTCTTGTCGACGAGGAACACCACCTTCGCGTTCGCGTCCTTGGTGAGCCGGTCGCAAACGGCGTTGATCTTGGTGAACTCCTCTTCGTACATCACCAATTGCGTGCCCATGGGCGTATCCGCTCCTCTACGCTCCTCAGCGTTCGCTTCCGTCCGCGCTCCGGCGGTCCCCAGGGTTTCCAGAGTGAATCCCGGAGGTTAGATGCGTCGCTCCCAACCGCGGGATGCTTAGCAGACACCACCCGGTCCAGCAAGCTACGTGACCGTTCTTCCTCGGAGATCCATGGTTGCTCATAGGCTACGGACCGCTACATCGCTGATCGTACACCGCGGTCCGCCCGGACGGATCGATGTCCGGTCCTCCAAGAAGATCTGAGGGTTGTTCTCCGGGGCGCGGAAGGTCAAGGCATTCTGCTCGGGCTCCAATCCTACCTTGAGGGGCATGGGGTCGAGGGTGCCAATGCGCACTCGGAAGTCCTGCCCGAACAGGTCCACCGTGGGGGTGGAGGTGAGGTGGTGCCTGCGGTGGCGCCCCTGCGGTGGAGCCGGGGGGCCCTTGCAGGTGCCGGTGGCGTGGAAGGTGTAGGTGGTGCCGGCCTGGATGTTGCGGGTGTGGAAGGTGTGCTGGCCGCCGCTCTTGACGGTGGCGCGAGCGCTCCAGGCCTCGCGGTCCGAGCCGGGCGCGCCACTGTCCGGGGTGTGATGGGCTGCTACCTCCCGGGCCTGGGCGGCCTTCTCTGCGACATCCTGCTCCTCGCGGGTGAGGTTCTCCCGGGCCTGGGACTGGGACTGGAGGGCGGCCTGGTGGCGGGCGAGCAGCTCGCGAGCGGGGGCGCCGTACTCGGGATCGTTCACGAGCGGTTGGGCCAGCTTCACCACCAGGGCGCTCTCGGACTCCTCGTCGGCGAGCTGGGCGCGCAGGAAGCGGGCGCGCAAGGCGCTGTCCGGGTGGGCCTGGAGGGTCTCGTCCAGCAGGTGGGCGGCGGCGGTGCGCTCGTCCATGGCGAGCAGGCTCTCGGCGTGGGCGGTGCGCACGCCATAGTCCTCGGGAGCGAGCGCCAGGGCGCGCTGGGTGAGGGCGAAGGCGAGCACGCGATCCTGCTTCCGGCAGGCAGCGGCTCCCCGGACCAGCAATCGCGCGGCATCGAGGTTGCGCTCGGGGCCGGCTTTCTCTCCGGGGGCGAAGAGCTGCTGGAGCCCTTCGCAGTCCCGGGCCGCGAGCAGCTTCTCGCCGCGCTCCAGGCGGGGATCGCCCGCGGCGGCCAGGAAGCTGATCAAGAGGAAGAGACGCATGGCTCGCCTTTATCCCAAATTTTACGCGGGCTGCGCAGACTTGACAGCGAGCCGCCCGCCGTAAGCGATCCGCGTTGTAGGGTAGGATGCTTCTCATGTAACCTACCAGATAACCCGCCGATAGCGGTGGGAGTTCGTCGGAGAACCCATGACTCTCTCCAAGTGGTACGTGGTGCTCTGGGAGGCCTTGAGGCGCGGACGTCGCAGCAGCTCGGCCCCGGTGGCGCCCGCTGGCGGGGCTGCCGAGCGGCAGGCCGCAGGCACCCCTGCCGAACTTCCGCGCGAGACCTATGGCCGTATCGAGCGGATACTGACCCATGCCAGTCCTGGCGAGAGCCGGGGCAGGCGGCTGTGCCGCTGCGCGGGGTGCGGCGTGGTCAGGCGGTGCACACCGGACTTCGACTTCTACGAGACCTCGCCTCGCTCGCCACTGCTGTGCTTCAACTGTCTGTCGGGGTTGCCCGGGGAGGCGCAGCGCAACGGTTTCCGAGCGTGAGTGGGGGCGGGGCTTGGGGAACCTGCGCTACGTGTCGGCGGCACTTCTCCGTTCTCCGTCGCCGCGATCGCTACGCCGCGCTTCCTGAGGATCGTCTCCACCCACGTCGCTGCCAGGGCCTATCTCCGGCGCCCGGGGCTTGCGCCGCACTCGGCGCAGGTGAGGCGCCGCGAGGTTCACGGCGGGTTGGCTCATGTCACACCTCCTGGTAGGAGGGGACAGGCTACTACAACCCGTGGGGTAGGTACGTGCTGGCCCTGGCCACGCGGACGTTTCACTCCACTGTCGGCTCGCGCCTCCTGGTGTGAGCGCCACGCCTGCATGAGAGGGGCCGCTCCCGACCAGTCGGTACCGTCAGGCCCTGCGCTCGACTGGCAGAGTTGCTCGCAAAGGTTGCAGACTTCTAACCGGTTAGAAGTCTGGATCCGGGCCCCCGGAGAGACCTGGCTCGGCGACTCTCTCCGTAAGTTCTGCCAGAGTTTTGGGGACCTTGCGCATTTCCCTATACTCCGCCGGGTTTTGGCCCACCTACGTCGTACCCCGACCTTCCTCGTCCTCCTTGCGCTCACCCTGGTGGTGCCGCGTCTGGCGTTCGCACAGGCGGAGAGTTCCGCCGCGGTGGGTAGGGGGCTGCCGCAGCTCTCGGCACGACTGCGCTATGGCCTGTCGCTGCACCAGGGCCAGCAGGTGGATCCCGGACCGGGGATCACCTACTCCGGCCTGACGCCGAATGATCTCTCGGTGTGGGCGGTGGCCTATGGCCTGGGGCCGCAATGGCTCGGGGCGCAGCTCAGCCTGCAGCGCGAGGCCTTCACCTTCTCCCGCGAGTCGAATCGCGTCACCGAGGGCAGCCTGCTGCGCGCGTCCTTGGGGCTGGTGGCGCGGCGGCAACTGGGGCCCGTCCTGGGCGAGCTGAGCGCTGGGTACGGCTTCGCCCAGCTCCCGGTGTTCTCCTCGTCGACGAGCGCTTCGCCCGAGTTCCAGCGCGGAGCACGCCACGCCGCGCTCTTCGGAGGCCGGCTGCGCTTCCCCCTCGTCCAGCGGGTGCAAGGAGAGGTGCGGGCAGAGCTTCCCCTGGCCCTGGCCGCGAAGGAGGCGGAGGGCCGCGGGGCCTCTTCGAGTGGCTTCGCGGCCGGCGCGGCGCTCCTGGTGCCGGTGAAGCAGATGGGCCGCTGGGAGGGCGCGGTGGTGGCTGACTACCAGTACGTCCATGATGTGCTGACGGGAGACAGCGGGGTGCGCTCGAACCAGTCGCTGCAGCGGCTGGGCGTGGCGCTGGAGCTCACCTGGCTCGATGAGCGCTCGGCCTCGGTGCCTTCGCCGCTCGAGCGGCCGGGCTCCTTGTCGCTCCAGGTAGTGGACGCGGAGACGAAGGCCCCGCTGGCCGGTGCCCAGGTGACGCTCGTGGTGGGGGGCACGGCCCAGACGGCTCGGACCGCGGACGCGAAGGGGCAGGTAGTGGAGCCCGAGCTCGAGCCCGGCGAGGTGGTCGCCCGGGTCACCGCACCGGACTACGAGGCCGCGGAAGGCCGCATCACCGTCGCCGCGGGTGAGCGCGCCACGCTGGAGATCCAGGCGCGCAAGCGGCCCCCCGCGGTGGGCGGACTGAAGGTGGTGGTCGTCGACAAGCGCAACAACCAGCCCGTGCCGGACGCGCAGGTGGTGGTGGGTGCCAAGCAGCTGAAGACGAACGCGGCCGGCCAGATCCAGGTGGGCGGGCTGGCGGCGGGGCCGGTCTCGGTGAAGGTCTCCGCGCCCGAGTTCCAGTCAGTGGAGGACGCCGCCGTGGTCGTCGCGGGGAAGGAGTCGGAGATGTCCGTGCCGCTCGTGCCCGCCAAGCGCGTGGGCTACGCCACCATCTCCGGCAGGGTCCGCAGCACGGTGCAGGGCAGGCCGCTGGTCGCCACGCTCGTCATTCCCTCGGCCAAGGTGAAGACGCGCACGGATGCCCAGGGGGCGTTCTCGGTGAAGCTGCAGCCCGGCACCCACCACATCATCATCTCCGCCAAAGGCCACCTCACGCAGACCAAGGCCGTCACCGTGAAGGACGGAGAGCAGGCCATCTTCAACGTCGATCTCTTCCCGAGGACCCGGTGAGCACGCTCCGCGCCCGTGTCGCCCCGTTCCTGCTGCTGCTGGCGCTGGGATGTGGCGATCACACCGCGCCGCCCTCGCCGTCCCCGGGGATACCCACTCCGCCCGCGCCGGGGCAGCAGACCGCCACGGCGCCGGAGCACGGAGGAGTGGGCTCGCTGGCGAGCCTGGAGTCCCTCAAGGGGGAGGTCCGGCTGGAGCGTGGCGGGAAGGTGAGCCCCGCCGCCCAGGGGCCGCTCATGAAGGGCGACGCCCTGGAGACAGGGGCGGATGGCTCCGCCACGGTCCACTTCGCGGATGGGCGCTCGGTGGAGGTGGGCCCCGACGCGCGCTTCGTGCTGGACGAGGACGCCTCCGGAGTGGTGCTCAAGGTGGCGCGCGGCATCGTCCTCAGCCGGGTGCCCGCGACGCCGAAGGAGCACTCGGGCGCGGTGGTCGAGCTGCGCATCCTCACCCCGTATGGCCTTACGCGCGTGGGCGGCGAGCAGGCGAGCGAAGTGCGCGTGAGCGTTGGCCCCACCGACAGCCGCGTCGAGGTGAAGCTGGGCGCCATCGAGTTCGTGTCGAAGGACGGGAAGCAGCTCCAGGCCGCCGCGGGCGAGTCCGTGGCCGTCTCGGCGGGCCAGGCGGAGCTGGTGGCGCGTCCGCAGAGGGTCCTCGAGCTGGCCACCATCCAGGTCACGGTGCGCGCGGACTCGGGACGGGTGGAGGTGCGCTCCAAGGGCAGCCCCCAGTGGCGCACGGTGAAGAAGGCAGGCCAGAAGCTGGCCGTGGGCGACGGCCTGCGCGCGCGCGGCGGCACGGCCTTCCTGGGGCTGGAGGGATCGGCCTCCACGCTCTCGCTCTCCTCGGGGGGCGAGCTGGTGCTGGAGGGCGCGGGACAGCAGGGCACCCAGGACGAGGCGCGGCTGGATCTGCGCCATGGGGAGCTCTCGCTGAAGCTGGCGCCCGAGCGGGACAGCCGGGTGGTGGTGTCCGGGCTCACGCTGGAGAGCGCCGGAGCCGCGGATCTCAACGTGCGGCGCACGGTGGACGGCTTCAACGTGTCCGCGCGAGCCGGAGACGTGGTGCTGGTGCATGGCGAGTCCCGCAAGCCGCTGCACGCGGGAGAGCAGGCCACCGTCTCGAGCAAGAGCGAGGCCCCCCAGGTGGCGCCGCTGCCCCAGGCCCCGCTGGCCCTGGCGGCGGCCCAGGAGAACATGCAGGTGTTCCACAAGGGGCTGCCCGAGGTGACGCTCTCCTGGGAGGGGCAGGGGGATGCCATCGTCGAGGTGGCCTCGGAGCCGACCTTCGCCAAGCCCCTGCTGCGAGGCGTGGTCCACCAGCCCTCCATCAACGTGCGAGCCCCCGAGCGAGGCCGGCTCTACTGGCGGGTGCGGCGGCCGGACGGCACCGAGGTGACGAAGGGCAGCGCGACCTTCGCGCCGGAGCGAGCCCCGAGGGATCTGGCGCGCATCACCAACGAGGTGCCCGAGGGCCCGGAGAAGACGACGATCTTCTACCAGGACAAGCCTCCCGGAGTGATCTTCACCTACGCGCAGGAGCCGCAGGCGGCGAAGTACCGCATCGCCGTGTACCGCAACGGCGAGCTGAGCAAGCCGGTGGCGGAGCGGACCGTGGAACAGACGCGGGCGCCGCTCGAGGCGGGCGTGCTGCACGAGGGCAGCTTCCTCTGGTCCGTCACCCCGCTGTCTCGCGGTGGACAGGCGCTGCGCGGCGGGCGCATGAACAAGCTGGAGCTGGTGTACGACAACTCGGTGCCTGTCCTCGTCGTGAACGCTCCCCGGAACGGCCAGCAGGCGGGCAAGCGCGTCCACGCGGTGGGCGTGGCTCCCGTCGGCACGAAGCTGTCCATCAACGGCCGGCCGGTGGCTTTGGATGCCAAACACCGCTTTGATACGTGGGCAGAGCCCCTGGGTTCGCCCCCCGTTCTGCTGTTTAAGATGCAGAACGAAGGCGTCCCGGATGTCTACGTGGTGCGCACCTTGAAGCGAGGTTCCCAGGAATGAGCAGCACCGAGCCCAAGTCCGGGAGCCAGGCCCCCAGCCCACTGCTCCTGCAGCCCTATGGGCAGTACGTGCTGGTCCGCAAGCTCGCCGAGGGCGGCATGGCGGAGATCTTCCTCGCCAAGCTGCTGGGCGCCGACGGCTTCGAGCGCAACGTCGTCATCAAGCGCATGCTGTCGAACCTGTCGAGCCTGCCGGACTTCGTGGAGATGTTCCGGGACGAGGCGCGGCTGGCGGCGCGGCTGGCGCACCCGAACATCATCCAGATCCACGAGCTGGGGTTCATCGACGGCTGCTACTACATCTGCATGGAGTACCTGGCCGGCGAGGACTTCTCCACCACGCTGCGCCAGGCGGGCAAGAAGCGGCAGTACACGCCCATCCCCATCTCCCTGCGGGTGCTGGTGGACGCGGCGCGAGGCCTGCACTTCGCCCACGACTTCACCAACGAGGAGGGCGAGCCGCTCCACATCGTCCACCGGGACATCTCTCCCTCGAACCTGTATGTGACGTACCAGGGCCAGGTGAAGGTGCTGGACTTCGGCATCGCCAAGGCCGCCTCGCGGCTGGTGCAGACGCGCACCGGCGTGGTGAAGGGCAAGTACATCTACATGGCCCCCGAGCAGGCCCAGGGCAAGGACGTGGATCGCCGCTCGGATGTGTTCTCGCTCGGGGTGAGCCTCTACGAGTCGCTCACCAACGTGCGGCCCTTCGCCCGGGAGAATGATCTCGCGGTCCTCAACGCGCTGCTGCAAGGCGACTTCATGCCGCCCGCCTCGCTGCGCCGGGACATTCCTCCGGAGCTGGAGGCGGTGGTGCTCAATGCCATGGCCCTGCGCCCCGAGGACCGCTACGCCACCGCGGCCGACTTCGCGGACGCGCTGGAGCACGATCTCAAGGGCAAGGTGCCGCTGGCCTCGCACAAGGAGCTCTCCGAGTACCTGCGCGGGCAGTTCGGTGATGAGCGCTTCGCGACGAAGACCCGCGTGCCCACGCTGGCGACCCTGCAGACCCTGAGCGCCCAGCAGGGGGGCCTGCCCGCGCAGAAGCCGATGGTGTTCGCCTCCAGCGGCGTCTTCCCCACGGTCCAGCCGGCCCCCCAGCGCCCCAGCGGCACCGCCATCCCCACGGTTTCGGTAGGGCCTCCGCTGTCCGCCTCCGTGCCGAAGCCCCGTCGCCTGGGGTTGATCCTCGGGTTGGTGGGCGGAGTCGTCCTGCTCGGGGCGGGCGGAGGCTTCGTGGCCATGCGGGAGAGCTCGAAGGCTCCCTCGATCGGGGCGGCCCCTCCCGAGACGGCGTCTCCGCCCGCTGGAGCTCCGGAACCGCCGGCCGTGCCCGCCGTGACTCCACCGCCCGCGAATCCACCCGAGGCTGCCGCTCCCACGACTCCGCCCGAGAATCCTCCAGCCGTAGCCCCAGCCCCCACCGAGGAGCCCGAGGAGGAGAAGACTCCGCCTCCGGTGAAGGACGCGGCCAAGGCCGTGAAGCCGCGCCCGGTGACGCTGGGGATCGGCGACGTGGAGCGCGTGGTGGCCAAGGGCCGCGCACGCATCGCGAGCTGCTTCGAGCGCTACAAGGCGGACCTGCCCACGGACACCGGCGTGGTGCGCGTGCAGCTCTCGATTGCGTCCTCGGGCAAGGTGAAGGCCACGACGCAGGGGCCGCTGGCCTCCAAGCCGGTGGGCCAGTGCCTGGAGAGCCAGGCCGAGCACCTGCGCTTCCCCGCCCACCGCGACCAGGAGGTCAACGTGGTGCTGCCGTTCGACTACACCGTCAAGCGGTAGCGGCGGCCGTCACAGCTCGCGCCGGGCGCTGAGCGCCTTGGCCAGCGTGGCCTGATCGGCGTACTCGAGATCGCCCCCCATGGGCAGGCCCTGGGCGATGCGGCTGACGCGCAGGCCCAGCGGCTTGAGCAGGCGCGTGAGGTAGAGCGCGGTGGCCTCGCCCTCCACGTCCGGGTTGGTGGCGACGATGATCTCCTCCACCTTGCCGTCGTTGAGGCGCTCCAGCAGCTCTTTGATGCGCAGCTGCTCGGGGCCCACGCCCTCCAGCGGCGACAGCACGCCGTGCAGGACATGGTAGCGGCCGCGGAACTCGCGCGTGCGCTCCAGGGCCATCAGGTCCGCGAAGGTCTCCACCACACAGAGCACCTTCTCCTCGCGGCGGGTGTCACGGCAGAAGCCGCACAGCTCCGAGTCCGTGAGCGCATAGCAGCGGGTGCACAGGTGGACCTTCTCCTTCACCTCGCGGATGGCCTGGGACAGCTCCACGGCATAGTCGCTGGGGGCCCGCAGGATGTGGAACGCGAGGCGCTGCGCGGTCTTCTCGCCAATGCCCGGGAGCTTCGCGAGCTGGGCAACCAGGCGGTTGAGAGGATCGGGAGTCATCCAGCCTCAAGTAACGCCGGGGATCTTGACGCCGCCGGAGATTTTCGCGAGCTCCTTCTGCATGTGCTGACGGCTGCTCGCCAGGGCGGCGTTGACGGCGGCGGTGATGAGATCCTCGAGCATGCCGGGATCGTTCGGATCAATGGCGGCCTTGTCGATCTTGATGCTGCGGATCTCCTGGACGCCGTTGGCGACGACGGTGACGCGGCCCTCGCCGGACTTGGCCTCGACGGTCTCGTTGGCCAGCTCCTGCTTGCGCTGCTCGATCTTCTCGGTGAGCTTGTTGGCCTGCCGGATGAAGTAGTTCAGATCAATGCCGGGCATGGTGCTTCCTCTTCGAACTGGAGGGCGGGCGCCTGCCTGGCGCCCGAGATGAAGGGAGCCGCAACCTACCGTCGCGCGAGCCCTTTGTCAGGCGCTCTCCTCAGGAGATTCGACCGACGGGCTGGCTGGTGGGCGTTCAGGCTCCAGCACCTGGATGTGTTCGATCTCCCCTCCCAGGTGTTTGAGCACGGCGCGGATGGCGGGGTGGGTGCGGACCTTGCCCTCGGTGCTCTGCTGGTAGGCGGAGCGGGCCTGGGCGTCCTGCTCGGCCAGACTGGGCGCGCTGGCGGCCTCGCCGGTGGCGTCCTCCACCACCAGCTTCATGGGCCGGCCGAAGTGCTCGGCGAGCGCCTTCTCCACCATGGCCCGGCCCGTGCCGCCCGCCACCTGGGTGCGGTGGAAGGAGGCCGCCGGGACGTACCCCACGCCGATCTCCCCCGCGCGCAGCCAGAGCAGGCGGCCATTGGCGAGCGCGGTGCCATGGCGGGCGCTGGCGGCCTTGACGCTCTCTACCGCGGCGCGCCAACGCTCTCCGGCGGACTGGCCCGGGTTGTCCCGGCCATGGCTTGGGGGAGGTGGCGAGACCTCGGGCTCGGGCTCGGGTGCGGACTCGGCCGGAGCCTCCGGGAGGCAATCGCCGGAGGCACAACCCTCGGCGGAGCCCTCCTCGGCGAAGAGGCGCTCGTCCTCGGCGGCCTCGGGCTCGGCGGGCCTGCGCGCGTTGGTGACGCGCACCTCGGGCGCTGGCTCGGTGACGCGCGAGAGCGGAGTGGCTCCAGCGGGCGCGTCGGGCCCGGGGCGCTGAGGCCCCTCCACCGGGCGCGAGACGGCGGCGGGAGCGGGAGCGGCCGGCCGGGCCGGGAGCGGAGCGGGGCGAGCGGCTTCGACGGGAGCGGGGCGCTCAGACGCGAAAGTTCGCGGGACCGGAGCGACCTCCCTGCGCTCCGGGCTGGGACTTCGCGGCACCGTCTCCACCATTCAAGCCCTGGGCGAGCCGATCCACCTTGGCGAGCAGCTCCGGGATGCTGCTGGCGGGCGAGAGCTGGATGGCCTTGAGCAGCGCCATCTCCAGCGCGAGCCGCGGCTGGGCGGCGCGGGACACGTCCCACACGCAGCCATGGACGATGTCGAACAGGCGCGCGAGCTGCGCGGAGTCCGCCTCACCGGCGAGCGCCACGAGCGCCTTCTGCTCGGACTCGGCCAGCTCGGAGGGCGCCTCGCCCACGGCCTTGGTGACGAAGAGGTGGCGCAGCTGCAGCGCCAGCTCCTCCGCGAGCCGCTTCAAGTCCAGCCCGCGGTTGAAGACCTCCTCCACGCGGGAGAGGACCTTCTTGGCGTCCTTGTGCACCAGGGCCTCGGCGAACTCCTGGACCATGGTGCGGTCGATGGCGCCCATGGCCTCGGCCACGGACTCATCGGTGGGGTTGGCGCCGCACGAGGCGAGGATCTGATCCATCAAGCTGAGCGCGTCGCGCATGCCGCCCTCGGACTGGCGCACCACGAGCGACAGCGAGCGGTCGGAGATGCCGGCGCCCTCGGCGTCGGAGATCTGCTTGAGGCGCTGGAGCATGCGCGCGGCGGGGATGCGGCGGAAGTTGTGCCGCTGGCAGCGCGAGAGGATGGTGTCCGGGAGCTTGTGGGCCTCGGTGGTGGCGAAGATGAACTTCACGTGCCCGGGCGGCTCCTCGAGCGTCTTCAGGAGCGCGTTGAACGCGGCCCCCGAGAGCATGTGGACCTCGTCGATGATGTAGATCTTGTGCCTGTCTCGCTGCGGCAGGTACTTGGCGTTCTCGCGGATCTCCCGGACGTTCTCGACGCCGTTGTTGGAGGCACCGTCGATCTCGGCCACGTCCACGGAGGTGCCAGCGGCGATCTCGGCGCAGGCCCGGCAGGTGCCGCAGGGAGCGGCGGTGGGGCCCTGCTCACAGTTGAGCGCCTTGGCGAGCAGACGGGCGGCCGTCGTCTTGCCTACGCCACGAGGGCCGCAGAACAGGTAGGCGTGCGCCACGCGGTTCATCTTGATGGCGTTCGCGATGGTCCGGACGATGTGCTCCTGTCCGGTCATGTCATCGAACGTCTGAGGGCGCCATTTGCGTGCGAGGACGAGGTAGCTCATGGGGGTGCCTATCTAAACACGCTGGCTCCGAGGATCCATGCGCAACTCCCTGGCCGCGCGATGAAGGGCGAGGCGAGGCGCCACGCCCGACACTTCGATCCCGTGAGTCAGGAGAAAACGGGTCTTGGCGTGCGGCTCAGTGCTTCTGGGAGTGCTTCTTGCGCCAGGCCTTGCCCTCGGGCGACTGGACGAACCCCTCGTACACCTTGACGCCGTCGAGGTTGGAGACCGCGACTCCCGCGTCGCGCTCGATGGCGGTGAGCAGGCGGGACGTCTCCGCGTAGTTCTTCTCCTGGAGCGACAGGCCGATGAGCGCGAACCAGGCCTGGGTGAGGTGGGGGTCGGCGTGGACGGCCTCGTCCAGATACTTCTTGGCGGCCGGGAGGTCCTTCTTGTCGAGCATCACGCTGGCGCGAAGGAACTTCAGGTAGGGGTCCTTCACCCGCGAATCGAGCCGGTCGATGGTGCTCATCACCGCGGGGTAGTCCTTGCGCAGCAGGTGGCCATCGATGGAGACGAGATCCAGCGAGGGATCTCCCGGGAAGGCCTTCTCGAAGGTGGCGATGGCGCGCTTGTACTCGGCCTCGCTGACCTTCTCCGCGGCGGTCATCTCCACCAGCAGCACCGGCTTCTGCTGGCGCATGGAGGCAGGCAGCTGCTCGAAGGTGTCGAGCACCGCCTGATACTTCTTCTCCATGAGCAGGCGCTGCATCTGCTGCATCTTGGGCATGTTCTTGATGAACTCCTGCTCCTTGCCCATCAGCTTGTCGAGCATGCCCTGCTGCACGTCGGCCAGGGCGGCCAGGTACATGTGCCGCGCCGACTCGCTGACGTACTCACCGGCGATGTAGGGGTAGATGTCGACGATGACGACCGCGCCCTTCGGGTCGCGCTCCAGATCCAGATCGATGTAGTTCAGCCCGGCGTCCGAGGAGGCGCGGAAGAGGGCGCGGGTGAGGCCCGCTTCCCGGCGGACGTTGAGGAGGTGGAAGCTGGCGTTGGCGCCCCGCGCGGTGACGAGCTGCTTGCCGAACGGCATGCCTTGGCTGCGCAACCCCGACTTGAAGCTGTCCGCGAACTCCTTGGGCGCGGAGACGCCTCGGGAGATGCGCTCGAAGAGCCGGTCGATATCGATATGGGCGTCGAGGGCCTCTCCCTGGCCCGCGTTGATGCCGCGCTCGGCCTGCTGGAGGAAGGCGAGGTAGTCCGGCTCCACTTCCGAGGCGGGAGGTGGGGTGGCGGGCGCCGCGGCGAGGACGAGGATCAGAGGCAGGAGCATGGAGGAGCCTTCATACCGGGCCGTTCGCTGGGGTGACAAGGCGCGGGGTATCATGTGGACTGCTTCCCTGCCGCACCGAGAGCCCCAATCATGCCTGTGGTCCTGAAGTGCCCCCAGTGCAACGCGCCGCTCGCGCCGAGTCGCTTCGCGCGTTCGGTCGTCTGCTCCTTCTGCGGCGCCACGGTCCAGATCGATCCCACGGCCGTCTCGACGGCGCGCTTCCGGGAGGCGTACCAAGAGTGGAACCAGCCCGCGCGCTACGGGTACACGCGCTGGTGCACCCTCGGGGATGCGCATTGGGCGCCGCGGAAGCTGATCGCCCGAGGAGAGCTCTCGGACGTCTACTCCGCAGAGCGGGCCCGGTTTCCCACCGAGCGTGTCCTGCTGAAGGTGCTGCGCTCCGAGGACGACGCGCGGCTCTTCGAGCATGAGTGGGAGGCCCTCGAGAAGCTCCAGCAGAGCACCGCCCCCGGCGCTGAGACGCTCTCCGCGCGCACTCCGCAGCCCGTGGCGCGCGGTGTCATCCGCGAGGGGCCTCACACGGGCTCGCGAGCCATGGTGTTGCGGTGGGCGAGCGGCTTCGCTCACACGCTCGAGGATGTGCGGCGCGTGTACCCGAGCGGCATCGCTCCACCGGCCTCAATCTGGTTGTGGCGCCGGCTCCTGGAGACCCTGACGTTCGTCCACCAGTCGGGGCTGGTGCATGGCGCGGTGCTGCCGCAGCACGTGCTGATCCAGCGCAACGAACATGGCGCCTGGCTCGTGGGCTATAGCTGCGCGGGTGCTCCAGAGGAGCGGCTGCGCGCGCTCTGCACGCGCTTCCAGGAGTTCTATCCCGCGGAGTTGCTGCGCTCGGAGCGGCTGTCTCCCGCCGCGGATCTGCGGATGAGCGCGCGCTGCATCGCGTGGGTGCTCGGGGGCGATGCGGCTCGTGGGGAGGTTCCTGCCGCGGTGCCGCGACCGTTGGCGGCGCTGATCCGGCGAGTCGCCTCCGAGGGGCCCGAGCATTCCCTGGAGGCCGCCTGGACACTGCGCGAGCGTGTTGGTGAAGTGGGGCGGGCGGCCTTCGGGCCTCCTGCTTTTCATCCGCTCGTGATGCCATAGCGGCCAGCGGATCCGCCGAGTCAAGGAGCAAGGACGATGGGATACGGCAACTACAGCAGCGAGGCCCACGAGGCGATTCTCCGCGGGCGGGCGCAGCTCCCCCCTCGCAGCAGGTCTTCAAGCAGCAGTCCTGCCACCCGCTGATGAACCCGAAGGGCGTGCGCGTCCGCGAGAGCCGCGACAGCGTGGAGCACCCGAACTCGCTGGGGATCGTCTTCGCGCTGGATGTCACCGGCTCGATGGGAGCGATTCCCCGGCTGCTGGCGAAGGAGCAGCTCCCGAAGTTCATGAAGGTCCTCACCGACTGCAACGTGGCGGATCCGCAGATCCTCTTCATGGCGGTGGGAGATGCGACGAGCGACAACGCGCCGTTGCAGGTGGGGCAGTACGAGACCACCGCCGAGCTGATGGATCAGTGGCTGACGTGGTGCTTCATCGAGGGCAATGGCGGCGGGCAGGGCACGGAGTCCTACGAGCTGGCCCTGTACTTCCTGGCGCAGCACACGGAGATGGACTGCTTGGTGAAGCGCAAGAAGCGCGGCTACCTCTTCATGACGGGAGACGAGCTGCCCTACCCCGCGCTGTCCAAGCACATCGTCGAGTCAGTCATCGGAGACCGGCTGGATGACGACTTGAAGACCGAGGAGGTCGTCGCCGAGCTCCAGAAGACCTTCGTGCCGTTCTTCGTGATCCCGGATCAGGATCGCCGCAAGAAGTGCGAGCGGCGGTGGAGGGATCTGCTCGGGGACAACGTGCTCTGCATGGATGGGCCCGAGGACGTCTGCTACGTGACGGCGGGAGCGGTGGCGTTGCGCGAGGGCTTGGTGTCGAACCTGGACGAGCTGGCGAAGCGGCTGGAGGGCACGGGCGTGCCGCACAAGCAGATCGCTTCGAGCATGCGGGCGCTGACGCCGTTGGCCGAGGCCCTGGGGCGCAATGGCTCGTCCGGAGAGCGGGAGGCGGCGAACGCCGAGCCCGGTGGGCTGAAGAACCTCATCCAGGGCCTCTTCAAGAAATGACGCCGCTGCGCCGGCCGAGTGTCTTCGTCATCGTCGATCTCGGCTTCGGTGATTCTGGCAAGGGGCTGTTGACGGACTTCCTGGTGCGGCGCACCGGGGCGAGCCTCGTCGTGCGTTACAACGGAGGCGCGCAGGCGGGGCACAACGTCGTCACTCCGGACGGGCGGCACCACACGTTTGCCCAGTTCGGCGCGGGGACGTTCCTGCCCGGGGTGCGGACCTTCCTGTCGAGGCACGTCGTGGTTCATCCCACGGCACTGCTGGTGGAAGCAGCGGTGCTGCAAGGCAAGGGCGTGGAGGATGTGTTCTCGCGCGTCCGCATCAGCGAGCGGGCGCGGGTCATCACTCCCTTCCATCAAGCCGCCAACCGGCTGCGAGAGCTGGCGCGAGGCGACGCGCGGCACGGGAGCTGTGGGGTGGGGGTAGGGGAGACCGTCCAGGATTCCCTGGAGCACCCGGCGGAGGCCGTCCAGGCGGGGGATCTCCGCGATGGGGCAGTGCTGAGGAGCAAGCTCCGGCGCATCCGTGAGCGCAAGCATGCGGAGTTGAGCGCGTTGTGGGCTTTGGGGCGCACGGTGCCCGCGATGGAGCGAGAGCGCGGCATCTTCGAGCGGGAGGAGGTGCTCGATGCCTGGATCGAGCAGGCGACGCGTCTGGCCAAACTCGGGCTGGTGGTGCCCGACTCGACGCTGACCGGGTGGATGGAGGAGGCGTCATCCGTTGTCTTCGAAGGTGCCCAGGGAGTGCTGCTCGATGAGTGGAAGGGCTTCCACCCGTTCACGACGTGGTCATGCTGTACGGCGAGCAATGCGCTCGAACTGATCGCCGAGTCCGCGCCGGACGCGCAGGTGACACGGGTGGGAGTGCTCCGGAGCTACGCGGTCCGCCATGGCGCGGGCCCCCTGCCCACAGAGACGAAGATGCTCCGCCCCGGAGCAACGGAGCACAACGCCTTCAACGACTGGCAGGGTCCCGTCCGTTATGGCTGGTTCGATGCGGTCCTGGCCCGGTACGCGCTCGATGTGCTGGGGGGAGTCGACGTGCTGGCGCTGACGCACCTCGATGCCCCCAGCCCGTCACGGTCCTGGGCGGTGTGCTCGGCCTACGCTGGCGAGTGGTGGGCAGAGGAGTACGCGGATCTGGTCGCTGATCGAATCGCGGCCGGGACGCTCACGCGGCTGGCGGTGGGGCCTGAGCGCTCGTTGGAGCACCAGACCCGGCTGACGCAACTGCTCACGAAAGCGACCCCGATGCTCGATCACTGCGAGCCCGAGGAGAGCGCCGTCCTGACTCAGCTCGAGCAGCTCCTGGGTCGGACCGTCGACATCACGTCACGAGGTCCACGTGCAAGTGACGTCCAACTGCGGACCGCTGCCCACCTTCCGTGGGGCTCTCGTCAGTCATGAGCCGTGAATCGTGGGAGAGCGGGACGGCCGGCGCGGGCGGACCCGTCCGCTGACGGGGGGACCCGCGCCGAGACGAGGGACCCGCGACCTGCGTTCCCAGAGGATCCGTGCCTAAACCTTGATACGCTTCATGTCAGGGTCGTACATGGGACGCAGCGAGACCGTGGCCGGATAGCGCTTGCCCGCGATCTCGACGTCCCACTGCCCTGACTCGAGCCAGGCTGCGTCAATGGGCTCGTTGGACTCGACCATCACCAGTCCCACCGCGCCGCCGAGCGTGTGCCCATAGGAGCCAGCGCGCACGTACCCCACCATCTTGCCGTCGCGGCGCACCACCTCGGCATGGAACAGCATCGGCTGCGGATCCTGAACCCGCAGCTGCACCATGCGCTTCTTGAGCGGGCCCGCGGCCTTCTTCGCCAGCACCGCCTCCTTGCCGATGAAGCCGCCCGGCTTCTTGAGATCGACCGCGAAGCCGAGCCCCGCCTCGAGCACGGAGTCGGTATTGTCAATGTCGTGGCCGTAATCGCGGTAGCCCTTCTCCATGCGCAAGGACGCCAGCGCCTTCAGGCCCGCGTGCCGCAGCCCGAGCTTCTCGCCCGCCTCGACCACGCGCTCATAGGCGTGCACCGCTTGCTCGGTCGGGATGTATAGCTCGTAGCCGAGCTCGCCCAGGTAGGTGATGCGCACGCACAGCGCACGCGCGAAGCCGATGTCGATCTCTCGCGCGCAGCGGAACGGAAAGGCCTCGTTCGACATGTCGGCGCTCGTCACCGACTGCAGGAGCTCACGCGAGCGGGGCCCCTGCACGTTGAGCTGCGCCCAGCCCGAAGTCACATCCGTGACGAAGGCATGCGCGGTGTCAGGGAAGTGGCGCCTCATCCAGGTCTCGGCGTGGCGATGCGCGGTGTCCGACGCCACCACCCAGTAGCGCTCGTCGTCGAGCTTGGTGACCGTCAGATCGGCCTCGAGCGTCCCGCCCTCGTTGAGCCATTGGGTGTAGGTGATGAACCCGGAGGGCCCGTCCACGTTGTTGGCGGAGATGAAGTTGAGCAGGCGCCCCGCGTCGCGGCCCTGCACCAGGAACTTGGCCATGAACGACATGTCCATGACGATGACGCCCTCGCGCGCCGCCTTGTGCTCCGCGGCCCAGTGGGGAAACCACTTCTGCCTGCCGAAGGAGAGCGGCCCGGGATCCGGCGGGGTGCCGGGCTCGCCGTACCAGTCGGGGCTCTCCCAGCCGCTCACGTCCCGGAAGTAGGCGCCGCGGGCGGCGAGGCGATCATGCCACGCCGAGCGCTTGGCGCCGCGAGCGGTCATCATCGAGCGCGTGGGGTAATGGCACTGGTAGACCATGCCGAGCGACTCGACGGTACGCGTGCGGCGGTACTCGGGGTTCGACTGATAGGTGTGCAGGCGATCGATGTTGAAGCCGGTGATGTCGACGCCGGGCTTCCCCGTCAGGATCCAGTTGGCCATCACCCGCCCGAGCCCGCCGCCCGTCAGGATGCCGATGGAGTTCAGCCCCGCCGCGACGAAGTAGTTCTTGAGCTCGGGCGACTCTCCAACGATGGGCTGCAGGTCCGGGGTGAAGCTCTCAGGGCCGCAGAAGAACTTTCGCACGCCCGTCTCCAGCGAGATCGGCACGCGCGACATGGCCTTCTCCAGGTAGGGGCTCATGCGCTCCCAGTCGGGAGGGATCTCCCCGAAAGAAAAATCCTCGGGGATGCCGCCCACCTTCCAGGGTGCGCAGACAGCCTCGAAGAGGCCGATCATGAGACCACCCACCTCCTCCCGGTAGTAGCCGTACGAGGCAGGGTCCTCGATCACCGGCCAGTCTTTCGAGAGGCCGGGGATCTTCTCGGTGATGAGGTAGTAGTGCTCGGCGGCCTGGAGCGGGATGTTCACGCCGGACTTCTCGCCAAGCTGCCGGGCCCAGGCGCCGGCGCAGTTGACGACGTACTCGGCCTGGATGTCGCCATACGCGGTCGTGACTCCGGTGACGGCGCCGCGCTGCTTGAGCACGCCCGTGACGGGGACGCCCTCGATGATCTTCACGCCCTGCATGCGCGCGCCCTTGGCCAGGGCCATCGTCGCGCCCACCGGATCGGCGCGGCCGTCCTCCTTGACGTAGAACCCGGCGAGGATGTCGTCGGTGCGCGCGAGCGGGAAGAGCTCCTTCACCACGCCGGGGCCGATCTCGTGGACGTCCACCCCGCAGTAGCGGTTGAAGGCCGCGACCCGGCGGTACTCTTCCAGGCGATCCGCGTCGGCAGCGAGCTCGATGAAGCCAATCGGCTTGAACCCCGTGGACAGGCCGGTCTCGGCCTCCAGCCGGCTGTAGAGATCGCGCGTGTACTTGCGCATCTCCGTCGAGGTCTCCGACGTGGAGCCGAAGGTCACCATGAGCCCCGCGGCGTGCCAGGTGGTCCCCGAGGTGAGGCGATCGCGCTCGAGGAGCACCACATCCTTACAGCCCATGTGGGCCAGGTGATAGGCGATGGAGCAGCCGATGATCCCGCCGCCGATGATGACGACGCGGGCCCTTTCGGGCAGGGAGATGTCAGACATGGCGCAGGAGCATACCGCCGAACTTCGTGCGCGGTCGCGCTCGGTGCTTGCCGCCTCGGCTCCGGAAGCACGGCTGCTTGCCTCAGCCGGCGTCTGGGGCAGGGGTCAACGTCCCAGGGCCTTGAGCACCACCCCCGCGGCGTTGTGCCCAGCGGCGCCGATGACGCCGCCGCCAGGGTGGCACCCGGCGCTGCAGAAGTAGAGCCCCTGGACAGGCGTCTCGTAGGGCAGCCGCTCGTTGAAGCCGCGCTTGTTGTCCACGTGTTGGATATGGCCGTGGGTGATGCCGAAGTGTGACTCGATCTTGGGCGGGGTCAGCGTGAAGGTCTCCACCACGAGCTCGCTGGTGCCCGGGGCGAAGCGATCGCAGATGGAGAGCAGGTGCTGGACGTAGCGCTCCTCCTCCTTCTCCCAGGTGGAGCCCTTGGGCTGGTAGGGCACCCACTGCACGAAGAGGGCGGAGTTGTGGTGTCCCTGGTCATCCCGGAGGCTGGGATCGATCGGAGTGTGGAAGTACCACTCGATCGAGGGGAACTCCGCCAGCTTGCCGGCCTTGGTGTCCGAGTAGGCCTTCGCGAGAGACTCGAGCACGTCCTCCTGCGGGAGCAGGTGGATGGTGGGGCCGAACTGGCCCCGGTCCTCGGGCAGGCAGGTGAAGGTGGGCAGGCCCTTGAGGCACAGGTTCACCTTGAGCGTGGTGCCCGGCGTGGCCAGGGCGTCCACCCGCTTGCGGTAGTCCGCCGGCAGGGCCGAGGCCTCCACCAGCTTCAAGGTGCGGAACGGGTCCGCGTTGGACACCACCACGCTGGCGGAGAGCTCCTCGCCACCCTCCAGCACCACGCCCTTCACCACGCCCCGATCCGTGCGGATGGAGGCCACCTTCGCCCGGGTGCGGATCTCCCCGCCGTGCTTCTGGACAATCTTCGCCAGCGACTGGGTCACCGTGCCCATGCCGCCACCGACGATCATCCACGTGCCTCCGCTGCCGGGCAGCCGGCACATGTTGTGGCCGAGCAGGTTCATGCCCGCGCCCGGCGTGTCATAGCCCGCGTCCGCCCCGGAGAAGGCGTCCGTCACCGCGTACATGGCCTTGAGCAGATCCGACTCGAAGCCGAAGCGGTCCAGGTACTCGCGCGCCGAGCCGCGACACAGCCGGATGAAGGCGGTGCGCAGGGTGGGGCGGATGAAGCGCTCGGCCGTCTCCTCGAGCGACAGCGGCGGCAGCAGCCACGCCGGCGCCAGGTCATCCCGGATGGCCGCCAGCTCGGCGTTCATGGCCTGGTTGGCGTTCCAGTCCGCCTCGGAGAAGAAGGCCAGGAACTGGCGGCGCATCTCCTTCTCGTTCGAGCCGAACAGGAGGTAGCGCGTGTCCAGCGTGGGCAGGAAGTAGTGCGGATCCCTGCGCTTGAGGGGCAGCTCCAGCTCCAGCTCTTGCATCAGCTCCGGAGGCATGAGCCCCAGCAGGTAGGCCCCCGTGGAGACCCCCAGCTTGGGCGCGGAGCGGAAGGGGTACTCCGTCTTGCTCGCCCCGCCGACGGTGGCCTTCTCCTCGAGCACGGTGACCTTCAAGCCCCGGCGCGCGAGCAGCGCAGCGGCGACGAGCCCGTTGTGGCCTCCACCGACGACGATGACATCCGGCATGGTTCCCCTCCGCGTCACCCGCGCTTAGCCGAAGCGCGGGGGGGCGAGCGCCCGCAAAAGCAAAGAGCCGACGCCCCCGAGGGGGCATCGGCTCTTCACAAGAGAAACGGCCGGGACACACGCGAAGGTGCGCTACCGTTGCTTCCTTCCGGACCTGGCGGGGTTCACGTCCCCACGTTGTCCCGACCACAAAAATAACACCTACGGAGAGGGTGGGATTCGAACCCACGATACCCGTTAAGGTATGCACGCGTTCCAGGCGTGTGCCTTCAACCGCTCGGCCACCTCTCCAAGGTCCTGCCACATCGAGCGGAGAGCGTAGGATTCGAACCTACGGTACCGTTCCCGGTACGCCTGATTTCGAGTCAGGTGCCTTCGACCACTCGGCCAGCTCTCCAATATTCACTTGTCACGCCTCTTCTCGCGCAGCCGCTCGAAGAAGCTCTTGAGAAGCAGGCGGCTCTCGTCCGCCTGGATGCCACTCGTCACCTGGAGCCGGTGATTGTGCCTCGGCTCCTCGGCCAGGTTGTAGAGCGAGCCCACCGCTCCGGCCTTGGGATCCATCGCCCCGAACACCAGCCGCGTCACCCGCCCCTGCACCAGCGCGCCCGCGCACATGGCGCACGGCTCCAGCGTCACGTACAGGGTGACCCCCATGAGCCTCCAGGCTCCCAGCGCCTTGGCGGCCGCGTCCAGCGCGAGCAGCTCGGCATGAGCCAGGGGGTTCTTGTCCACCTCGCGGCGGTTGAAGCCCGTGCCCACGACTTTGCCAGCGTGCACCGCCACCGCCCCGACGGGGACCTCTCCGAGTGCCGCCGCTTCCCGCGCCAGCGCCAGCGCCTGCTGCATGAAAGCGTCGTCTTCACTCATGGAGAGAAGCAGCGCGGGGGAAGAGTGGCGCTCCCTGGAGGATTCGAACCTCCGGCCTTCGGATTCGTAGTCCGACGCTCTATCCAGCTGAGCTAAGGGAGCGTGTCTTCCAGCGCTGCTACAACGATAAGTGGCGGAGAGAGAGGGATTCGAACCCTCGATACCGTTTCCAGTATGCAGGTTTAGCAAACCTGTGCCTTCAGCCTCTCGGCCATCTCTCCAAACCTTCTCTGTCAAAGAACTGCGGAAAACAAGGAGAAACTTCGGAGGAAGTAGGATTCGAACCTACGGAGAGCTTTCACCCTCTGCGGTTTTCAAGACCGCTGCCTTCAGCCGCTCGGCCATTCCTCCCCTTCTGCCGTGCGGCCCGCCAACCTGCACGGGGCCGCCCTTCTACCTCATCCGCATCCCATTGCAATGGGGATGTGGCTCACAGGGGCCGGATCTCCCGCATACCCCCCATGTAGGGGACCAACGCCTCCGGGATGGCCACGCTTCCGTCCTCGCGCTGGTAGTTCTCCAGGATCGCAATGCTCGTCCGCCCCACGGCCAGACCGCTGCCGTTGAGGGTGTGGAGCAGCTGGGGCTTGTCCCCCTTCTGGGCGCGGAAGCGGATCTTCGCCCGCCGGGCCTGGAAGTCGCCGCAGTCCGAGCAGGAGGAGATCTCCCGGTACGCTCCCTGGCCGGGCAGCCAGACCTCGATGTCGTACGTCTTCCGGGACGCAAAGCCCATGTCCCCGGTGCACAGCAGCATGACGCGGTGGTGCAGCCCGAGCCGCCGGAGGATGTCGCACGCGTCATCCGTCATGCCCTCCAGCTCCTGGAGGCTGGTCTCCGGGGGGGCGAACTTCACCAGCTCCACCTTGTGGAACTGGTGCTGGCGGATGAGGCCGCGGGTGTCCCGGCCGGCGGCGCCCGCCTCGGCGCGGAAGCACGGGCTGAAGGCGCAGTACTTCAGCGGCAGCTGGCCGCCCTCCAGAATCTCGTCCGCGTGGTAGTTGGTGACGGGCACCTCGGCGGTGGGGATCAGGAAGCGCTCCGGATCACCGCTCGTCTTGAAGGCGTCCTCCTCGAACTTCGGGAGCTGGCCGGTGCCCATCATCGTCTCGCGCAGCACCAGGTAGGGCGGCAGCAGCTCCGTGTAGCCCTTCTGCGTGTGCACATCGATCATGAAGGTGACGAGCGCCCGCTCCAGCCGCGCCAGCGCCGCCTTGTAGAAGGTGAAGCGGCTGCCGGACACCTTGGCGGCGCGCTCGAAGTCCAGCATCCCCAGCTTCTCGCCGATGTCGAAGTGCTGCTTGGGCGTGAAGAGGAAGCTGGGCTTCTCGCCCCAGAGCTTCACCTGCTGGTTGCCGTGCTCGTCGGCGCCCACGGGCACGGACTCGTGGGGGATGTTGGGGATGAGCAGGAGGATGCGGTTGATCTCCTCCTCGACTTCCTTGAGGCGGGCCTCCTTCTCCTTGATCTCCTGGGAGACGGCGCGAAGCGAGCCGCGCAGCGCCTCGAGGGCGGCGGGATCCTCCTTCGCCTTCTTCTTCATCTCCTCGTTGGCGGCGTTGCGCTTGGCCGACAGCGACTCCATGGCCACGTAGAGCTCCCGACGCTCGGTGAAGAGCTTCTGGAAGGTGCCAAGGTCCAGGTTGCCACTCCGGGTCTTCAGCCGGGCGACGACCGCATCGAAGTTCTGGGCGATGTAACGGAGATCCAGCATGGGGGGCGACTTGTAGTCACCCGGGACGTGTCCGGCAAGCTGGACCTGACCCGCGACGCCCGGAAGCGGACGTCGCGGGGGGCCGGGGGGTGCTACTCGAGGGCGGCGATCTCGTCCTCGATCTCACGCTTGTCGTCGGCGTTGGGCTTGAGCTCCAGGTACTTCTTGAAGGCCGCGGCGGCGTCCTTCTTCTTGGCCCGGTCCTTATAGGAGAAGCCCAGGTAGTAGTAGGCCATGGCGTTCTGCGGCTCGGCGGCGATGGCCTTCTTGTACCAGTCAATGGCCTTGGACTGCTGCTCGCGCTCGGACCAGGAGCGGCCAATCTTGTAGTAGACGTAGGTGAGCTCCGGGGCCTCCTTGAGCGCCTTCTCGTAGCGCTTGATGGCCTCGTCCCAGCGGCCGGCGCTGAAGAACGCGTCGCCAATGGCGCCCAGCACCCGCTTGCGCTTGGGATCCACGGTGAGGGCGGCCTCCAGCGACTTGATGGAGTCGTCGATCTTGCCGGTGTCCAGGTACACGCGGCCGAGCGCCTCGTAGGCGTCCGCGTTCTTCGGATCCAGCTCGATGACCTTCTTCCACTCCTCGATGGCCTCGGAGTAGCGCTCGTCCTTGCGGTAGATGTCGCCCAGGGCGTAGTGGTAGTCGGCCCGGTTGGGGGCCTTCTCCACGGCGAGCTTCATCTGCTCGACGGCGCCGGTGTACTCGGCGCGCTTGGACTTGACCATGGCCAGGTAGTAGAGCGCCTCGTGGTTGGAGGGCTCGCGGGTGAGCGCCAGGCTGAGGTTCTTCTCCGCGCCAGCCATGTCCCCCTTCTCGTAGAACACCGCGCCCAGGGTGATGGGGATGGTGGTCGAGCGGGGATCTTCCTCCTTGGCCTTCTCCAGCTCGGTGATGGCCTCGTCGAGCTGGCCCAGCCGCCACAGCACGGTGCCGCGCTGCAGGCGCCCGTCCTTGAGCAGGTGCGGATCCAGCTCCAGGGCCTTGTTGGCGTTCGTCTTCGCCTTCTCCAGGTCTCCGCCCAGCAGCGCCACGCGGGACAGGCCCAGGTAGGCCTCGGCGAGGCTGGGGTTGAGCTGGGCGGACTTCTCGAACTCCTGCTGGGCCAGCTCCAGCTTGTTCTCGGTGAGCGCCAGCTCGCCCATGCCCGCGCGCACGCCCGCGTCCTCCGGAGCCTTCTTCTCGGCCTCCTCGAGCTGGGTGCGCGCCTCGGTGTTGCGGCGCAGGCGCAGGTAGAAGCGGCCCAGGTGGAGGTTGGCCTCGAAGAGCTTCGGGTCCGCCTTGATGGCGCGCTGGTAGTGCCCCTCGGCGTCGGCGAGCTGATCACGCGCGTCGTCGATGCGGGCGAAGAGCAGGGCGATGCGCGCGTCATTGGTGAAGCGGGCGTTGGCCCCCTCCACCGCCTTGAGCGCGTCAGCGATCTTGCCCAGCATGAGCAACGAGGTGATGTAGCCCTCCGTGTAATCCAGGGTGCCGGGCTCCTCCTTCGACGCGGCCTCGTAGAGCGGCAGGGCGCCGGCGAAGTCGCGGTTGGCGCGCAGCACGCGGGCCAGCTGGGCCTTGATGAAGAGCGAGCCCGGATCCTTCTGTATCGCGTCCTTCAGCTCCGCCTCGGCCTCCTTGAACTTGAACTGCCCGGCGAGCGCCACGCCCCTCAGGCTCTTGGCGCGGGCGATCTCGGCCGGGCCCAGCGCCGCCAGGGCCTTCTCGTCCAGCGCGCGGTTCACGGCCTCCAGGCCCTTGGCGGGGTCTCCCTTGAGCAGCAGCAGCTCCACCGCGGCCAGCTCCACCGCGGAGATGACGTGCGCGGGGTCCGCCTGGAGGGCCGCCTCGTACGCCTTGGCGGCCTCCTCGGCGTGGCCGGCGTCCCGGTGCAGGTTGCCCTTCATGTGCAGGGCCTTGGCCGAGTCCTTGCGGACAGTGAGCACCTTGTCGATGGTGGCCAGGGCGTCCTTGTCCTGGTGCTTGAGGGCCTGGGCCTCGGCCAGCAGGAAGGCCAGCTCCACGTCACCGGCGTTGGCCTCGCGGCCGTAGGCATCCTTCAGCCCCTGAAGGACCTCGTCCGGCAGACGCCGGGCCAGGGCGGAGCCCGCGAAGGACTTGAGCGCCTCCACGTTCTTGCTCCCGAGCAGCTCGAAGTCCTCGCGGTTCGCCTGGCACCTGGCCAGATCCTTCGTGTCCGCGGCGGCGTAGCGGCGCTGGAGGTAGAAGATGGACTGGCACCAGAGGGCGCGGACCTCGGGGTACTCCTTGGTGGCGAGCACCTTGGCGGTCAGATCCCGCGCCTGCTGGTAGCTGCTGAAGGTGTCCGCCAGCAGCGCCTTGCGCGCGTTCTCCACGTCCGTGGCGGCGGGCGAGCCGGAAGAGACGCGAGCGGGGAACAGCTTGCGATGGCCGAAGACGCCGTACTTCGTGAAGCCGAAGCTGAAGCCGATGAGCAGCACGAGCGTCACCGCGCCCGCGGCGATGAGGTAGGGGATGCGCTTGCGCCACTTCTCGTAGGAGCTGCTGCGGTCCACCACGGCGATGCCCGCCATGCGGCCCTCGTACAGCTGCTTCATCCGGTCCATGCTGGCGGTCGGGTTGGGCGCCGGGGCCGACGGGTCCGGAGCCGCCTCTCCCGCCGGAGCCACGGCGGGCAGGCCCGTCTTGGAGGAGGGGCCCTCCATCAGCTTCTGGATGGCGGTGGCGAACGAGGCCACCGTGCCGATGGGCGTCCAGTTGTCCGAGTCCGTGGAGACGTCCTCGTTGCCCAGGAGCTGGCCCTCCTCAAGCATCTTGACGATGACGCCCTCCTCGAACGGGCCGAAGACCTTGCCCGAGCGGCGGCGGACCTGGAAGCGCTTCACCTTGGCCGCGCCCTTGGCGTTGCTCTCCTTGGCGGCGTCGTCGATGAAGCTGAGCATCTCCAGGCCATCCGCGTTGCCCGCGGTGGGCGGAGGCGGGAGGGGCGCGGAGAGATCCACCTCGAGATCATCCCCGGCCGGGCCACTCGAGGGCGCCGTCGGGTCGAACTCGAGCGAGTCGCCCGCGGACGGAGCGCTCGGCAGGGGATCGTCAAAGCTCACGTCCCCGAAGTCGCCCATGTTCACAGGCCCGGATGGAGCGGGGGCGGGGGGCGGAGCGGCCTGCTGAGGAGGTTCGCTGAAGTCGAGGTTGAGATCCGGCGCGGGTGCGGGCGGCGGCGGCTCCGAGAGATCGATGGCGAACGGATCCGACTCCGGGGCGGGCGCGGGGGGCGGAGGGAACGCGAAGGCGTGAGCTGGAGGCGGCTCCGAGGGTTCCCCCATCGGGGGGAGGGAGAAGTCCTGATCCGGGGGCGGCGCCATCGCGAAGGCATCCTCCGCGGGCGCACTCTCCGGGGGCGGCGACAGGGCGAAGGGATCCTGCTCCGGAGCCGCGGGCGGCGGCGACAGGGCGAAGGGATCCTGCTCCGGAGCCGCGGGCGGCGGCGGCAGGGCGAACGGATCCTCCGTGGGGGGCGCGCTCGCCTCGGCGTAGCCCTGCTGATCGTCATACGCAGGCGGGGGCGGGAGGGCGAACGGATCGTTCGGATCCGCCGCGCCCTGCGGCATGGCTGCCTCCTCATACATGGGGGCCTGCGGGTCCGCCAAGCCGGGCAACGGAATGGCGACGGTCGCGTCCTGGCCGAAGGGATCGTACTCGCTGGTCAGGCCGGAGGCCGCGGCGGGATCCTGAGCATAGGGATCCGCGGCGGGCTCGTTCGAGAAGTCGAAGTCTCGCGCCGTGCCAGGCACTTCCTGCGAGTAGGCGGGGGCGGGCGGCGGCTCCGGAGGAGCATCCCGGAACGCGGCGCTCGGCAGCGAGGAGAGGGAGACGACGCGGGTGGACTCCTGCTCGTCCCACGCGTAGTCCCCACCGCCAGCGGCCGCGAACGGATCCGCCGCGGGCGCGGGAGGCAAGGGGATGGCGGCGGACTGGGGCGCGGCGTAGCCCGGCAGCGGGACGGCGGCGGACTGGGGCGCGGCGTAGCCCGGCAGCGGGACGGCGGCGGACTGGGGCGCGGCGTAGCCCGGCAGCGGGACGGCGGCGGGCTGAGGCGCGGCGTAGCCCGGCAGCGGGATGGCAGCGGACTGGGGCGCGGCGGTGCCTGGCAGCGGGATGGCTACCGGGGTGGGCATTCCCTCCGAGAGCGACCGGATGGGGAAGGTGTTCTGGCACCGGGCGCATTTCAGCTTTGCGCCGCCTGGGGGGATCCGCTTGTCATCGATGTTGTAGTTCGTCTGGCAAGTCGGGCACGAGACTTTCATGGGATTCCTTCAGGGACCTGCTGGCGCGAGCGCCTGCGAGCGGGCTGATCATCCCGCAGCGCGGGCGCAGGCTATCAGAGGCGTTTCCGGCGCGGAAAGAACGCGAACAAGCGGGCTCCCGTCCGCCCTTGGTGTCCAGGCGAGGGGGCGGGGGCCCGTATGCCCGGGGACGGGGGCCCACACGTGGTGACCCCACCCCCAGGCGGGAGGTGGTAGACCCGGGAAGGTATGGATCCTACCCTCATTCTCGGTGCGGGTCTGGCGGGCCTGTCCGCCGCCCACTTCCTCCAGCGCCCCTGGCAGCTCATCGAGAAGACGGAGCGGGTGGGCGGCCTCATCAAGACCGAGCTCATCGAGGGGTGCTACTTCGATCCCACCGGCCACTGGCTCCACCTGAGGGATCCCGAGATCAAGGAGCTGGTGAACACCCTCTGGCTGCCGGGGCAGATGGTGAGTATTCAACGCAAGGCGGCCATCTTCTCCCGAGGCGTCTTCACCCGCTTCCCGTACCAGGTGAACACCCACGGGCTGCCGGCGGAGGTCATCTCGGAGAACCTCGTCGGCTACGTGGAGGCCATCTACGGAGAGAAGGGCCGCGAGCTGCGCGAGCGTGAGCCCCGCAACTTCGAGGAGTTCATCCTCCGCTACATGGGGGAAGGCTTCGCGAAGAACTTCATGGTGCCCTACAACCAGAAGCTCTGGACGGTGCACCCGCGAGAGCTGTCGGCGGCGTGGGTGGGGCGCTTCGTGCCGCGGCCCAGCCTCAAGGAAGTGGTGGACGGGGCGCTCGGGGCGGGCAGCGATCAGCTCGGGTACAACGCTTCGTTCCTCTACCCTCGCGAGGGCGGCATCGAGAGCCTGGCCCGCGCCATGCTGCGTCACCTGAAGGGCGGAGAGGTGCGCGTGCGCACCGAGCCCACCGCCATCGACTGGAGGGCCCGGAAGGTCACTCTGTCGGACGGGGGCACGCTCGGCTACTCGGAGCTCTTGTCCACGCTCTCGTTACCGCACCTCGTGGGCCTGCTCGCCCGAGGAGCCTCCGGGGTGCCGGACGAGGTTCGGGCCGCCGCCAGCCGGCTGCGCGCCACCACCGTCACCTATGTCTGCGTGGGGGCTCGGGGGAAGAACCGGCAGCCCTGGCACTGGATCTACCTGCCCGAGCCCGAGTTCAAGACGTACCGCATCGGCTCTCCGTCCGCGGTGTACGCGCCGCTCGCGCCTCCAGACACGGCCAGCTTCTATGTGGAGTACAGCCACCACGGCGAGCTGTCCCGCGCCCAGTGCGAGCAACACGCCGTGGAGGATCTGGTCCGCTCGCAGATGATCCACTCGGCTGAGGACCTGCTCTTCGCTCGCGCCGTGGAGATCCCCCACGCTTATGTCCTCTATGACGATGCGTATGGCCCGGCGAAGACGGAGATCCTCCGCTTCCTCGAGCACGCTCGCATCCTCACGGCCGGGCGTTACGGGCAGTGGGAGTACTCCTCCATGGAGGACGCCATCCTCGGTGGCCGAGCCAGTGCCCGGGTGCTGAACGAGCGTTGACCGCCTGCCGGTGGGACAGCGACGGTTGTCGACGGTCGGCGGCGGCCATGCTAGGTCGGGCTCTTCGCCTGTGTGCGTCCCACATCGACCATGGCCGCTCCGTACCTCACCATCGTCATCCCCGTTTACAACGAAGAGGCCATCATCGGTTCGGCGGCGGCCGAGCTCTGCCAGGGGCTGGACGCTCGCGGCTGGGACTACGAGGTCATCTTCGCGGAGAACGGCTCGCGCGACGCCACGCCCCAGCTCCTCGAGCAGATGTGCGCGCAGAACCCGCGCCTGCGGTGGTTCCACTCGGAGCAGCCCAACTACGGCGCGGCGCTCAAGGCCGGCATCCTGAAGGCCCGCGGCACCTATGTGGTCTGTGACGAGATCGATCTGTGCGATCTCACCTTCTATGACGCGGCCCTGCCCCGGCTGGAGCGAGGCGAGGCGGACATGGTGGTGGGCTCGAAGGCGGCCAAGGGCGCCAGTGATCAGCGCCCCATCATTCGGCGCGTGGCCACGCGGGTCCACAACCGGCTGCTGTGGGTGACGCTGGGCTTCAAGGGCACCGACACGCATGGGCTCAAGGCGTTCCGCCGCGAGGCGCTGCTGCCCGTCATCGCCAAGTGCGTGGTGGACATGGACGTGTTCGCCAGCGAGTTCGTCATCCGCGCCTGGCGCGAGGGCTTGAACGTGATGGAGATCCCCATCCAGCTCCACGAGAAGCGTCAGCCGTCGATCCACCTCTTCAAGCGAGTGCCCAACGTGTTGAAGAACCTGGGCAAGCTCTTCTACGTCATCCGCATTCGAGGCACCTGAGAGGCTCGCGTGGCTCGGCGGCTCGCGTCCATCTCCGTCGATCTCGATTCGCTGCACCACTATTGCCGCATCCATGGCCTGCCGGAGTCCGTGCTGGACGGGCGGGCCCGAGGGCTCGTGTATTCCACCGCCGTGCCGCGCTTCCGGGAGTTGCTGCGGGCCGTGGGAGCGCCTGGGACGTTCTTCGCCATCGGAGAGGATCTTGCGGACGCGGCGGCGGCTCAGGCGCTCCGGGAGTCCCATGCGGACGGCATCGAGGTGGCCAACCACAGCTTCTCGCACGATTATGCGCTGACGCGGCGGGCTCCGGACTCCATCCGCGAGGAGCTGGCGCGCGGTGAGGAGGCCATCCTCGCCGCCACGGGCACTCGGCCCGTGGGCTTCCGGGCGCCGGGCTACACGCTGAACGCCGCCCTCTACGCGGCCACGGCCGAGCGCGGTTACCTCTATGGCTCGTCCACGTTCCCGGCGGCTCCGTACTACGCGGCGAAGGCCGCGGTGATGGGCGCGCTGGCGGCCCTCGGGCGTCCGTCTCGGTCGATCCTGGACAGCCCCCGCGTCCTGCTGGCGCCGCGCACTCCGTACCGGCCCGATCCCGAGCAGCCCTACCAGCGCGGCACGGGGGCGGTGCTGGAGCTGCCAATGGCGGTGACCCCGGGCGTGCGCTTCCCCTTCATCGGCACGTTCGCGACGACCCTGCCGCTGCCGGCCGTGCGTGCCGCGTGGCGCTCGTGCCGGGGCGATGCGTTCTTCAACTTCGAGCTGCACGCCGTGGACGTGCTGGACGCGGCCGACGGAATCCCTCCGGAGCTGGTCCGCCAGCAGCGCGACCTACGAGGGCCCTCGGCTCGGAAGATGGAGCGGCTGGCGGAGATCTTCCGCTGGCTCAAGGCGGACGCCGACGTGGTCACCCTGCGCGTGGCCGCCGAGCAGCTCGCTCCCACGCTTTGATCTTTCGGAAGTCAGGAGTGGGGGCAGGCGGCGAGTACAGTCGTGCCTGACGGCCCCGGTGGAGTACGCGCCGGCCCCCGTCGAAGGGGGGATGTGTGGTTGTGGTGCGCTTGATACGGTGGAAGCGATCTGGATGCGCTGCGCTGGTACGCCACCATTCGCGTGTGAACACGCCGGGAGGGAGCGAGATGCAGTTTCGGCCCATCGTGGATGACGGCGAACGGGAGTCCTATCGCCAACTTTTCCGCGAGCACTCGGGGGTCACGCTTCCTGCCGAGTACTGTGCCGGCGCGAAGATCGTGGGTGGCTTCAATCGAGCGGGGACCCTGGTGGGCGGCTTCCTCGTCGCCCCGGGCTCCGCGATGCGATGGCCGACCCTGCTGCCGAGTGCCTGCCCGTTTCAGCAACGTGTTCCACTCGAGCGTATGGTCGAACTCAATGGGCTGTGGTTGAGCCCTTCCGAGCGAAGAGGCGGAGAGGCGGCGCAGTTGTGGGCTTGCGTTGGAGAAACCATCTTCGCGACCGGCGCGAGCTACGTCACCTACGCGACGGACGTCCGCAAGCACGGGCTCATGAAGCTGTACCGCCGGATCTCGAGCGCGCAGATCTACGAGGGGCCTTTCCTGTCGGAGGCGATTCCGATCGGCGCGGTGTTCTACCTGCGACCGTGGCGGATCCAGGTGTTGCGGATGATCTGGGCCACGGGGTTGTTGCAAGCGGTGCTGTTCCGGAAGCCGCAGGATGCGTATGGGATGCCGATTCGTCGCTGGCACCCGCTGGGCTGGTTGAAGGAGCGGATGAAGCGCCGCGCGCGTCCGCCCGTCTAGGCTAGCGACTCTCCGTTCCAAAAAGGGACACCGATCCCCATGACCCCCATCACCCCTCCCCAAGCAGTCACCACCCCGTTCGAGGAACCTCAATGAGCGATATCCGCATTGTCCGCGACTACCCACACTCGCCCGCGAAGCTCTGGCGCGCGTTGACTGATCCCGCGCTGATGGCGTTGTGGCAGATGCGACCCGAAGGCTTTTCACCCGTCGTCGGCACGCGCTTCAAGCTCATCGCGAAGCCGCAGCCCGGTTGGCGTGGGTTCGTCGAGTGCGAGGTGGTAGAGGCGAGCGAGCCGTCGGTGCTGAGCTATTCGTGGGTCGGCGACGAGAACGGAAAGCCGACGCGCGTCACGTACACGCTCGCGCCGCACGGCGGGGGCACACGGCTCACATTCCTGCACTCCGGCTTCACAGGCATCGGCGGGTTCATCCTCGCGAAACTGATGATGGGGCCGGGGTGGAAGAAGATGCTCGGCACGACGATCCCCATCGTGCTCGCAGATCTCGACGACGCAGGGAAGCTCCGGCCGTCAAGCACGCTCAAGCCGAAGTACTGAGCGAGGCCCACTCGAGCTCCGGTGAGTCCGTCCATGAGGCGGCGGGAATCGAAGCCGTGTAGGGGGGAAACCGGCCCGCTCTGAAAAACGGCCCTCCCCTCGGTTTCCCTCTGAAAATCGGCCCCTCGAAGCGTCCACACGAGTCCGCACGAGTCCAGCGGATTTGGTCCTTTTTTGGTCCCCTTGGTCCCTGCTGGCTCTACCTCCGTGGACCGTGCCAGGAACCGCAGTGGGGCCAACCGTTGCGGGGGGTAGCCCAGTCTAGGTGGCGCGCCCGCGTTGGATACCCGCAGGCACTCACCTCTGGCCACAGTCCGGCTGTGGAGCACGCGACAAGGCCGCAGCGCTCGCGCGTTAGTCGGCGTCCTCCGAGGCAGCAGAGGCGATGCAGGCGTCGCAGACGGCAGCGTCGTAGGGACGTGCCCAATGCGGGTTACGGTTTCCTGCCCCATCGCAGTACTGCAACTCCCCGTCCTTCCAGGTCTCTCCACAGTCGAAGCAGATGAACTTTGCCTCCCCGTCCTTGCCCCCGGTGGTCGGACGGACAACAAGTGATTCCCCGTCGCAGTCTGGACACTCGGAGATGGGCAGTTCGCCACCGTCCTTCACGGTTTCGTACTTGCTGATCCCGAGGACCGTCACGACGTACTCTTCTGCAGCGCCGCCCCCGCTGTCGGTGTAGCCGCACTTGCACTTGGGCTCTCCATCCCCCAAGACCAAGGACTTCTTCCTGCACTTGGGGCACTCCACGCTGGTGGTCATGGTGTCTCCGATGAGTCGAAGGGAAAGGGGCCTCTATAGCCACGAGGAGGGCACCTGTCACCAGAACCCAGCGGGCGAGAGCATCAAGCGAACAGCAGCGGCCCCAGGCCCGGCGGGAACAGGTGAGCCGGACTACCGCTCCGCTACGAGGGACATGACAAGCCGCAGAATCAGCTTGACCTGTAGCCCCTGAAGACGTCCCAGCAGGCGCAGCAGGCGGCGCATTTCTGGGGTATCTGTCAGTTCTGGGGGAACCTCGCTCCGGACCACATCCGGCAGACTGCCCACGGGGGCAAAGCCCATCAATTCGTGCGGGCCACTTCGCAGGGCCACGCACAGCCGGAACAGCGTGGGCACGCTGGGAAGCATCTTCCCGCGCTCTAGCCGCCCGTAGACCTCGGGAGCCTTGCCAATGCTCGCAGCGAGATCAGCTTGAGTGAACCCCGCGCGCATCCGCGCCGCTCGCAACGCCCTTCCGAGCGTCGCCCCGAGCCGTTGCTCTCTGCGCGTCGCGTCCCGAGGAAGCAGGGGACGGCGACTGCGGGACTTGCGCCGAGAGAGACCCTCTGGGGGCCGTGCTGTCTGGTGGCCTTTCATCGTGGGAACCTCGCGCCACGCCAGCACGAAACATCCAAGCCGGGGGCGCATGACAGGGAGAGAGGCAGGCAGCCGCTCAGTTCACCGGGCGCGGTGAACTGCCGCGACCAGGGGCGCCCCCAGGATGCAGGGCGCCCCCAGTCGCTTCGCCCTGGCCACGCCGATCCCCCTCGGTGTGGCCAGTGGCACGCGCTCCGATGGGATCGGCCTGTCCCCCCTCCAAGGTCAGAGGCAAGCCGATCCCGTCTCGGCGCGACGCCGATGCGGGCTGCGAGGCTGAGAGTGGCGCGGGAGCCGAGCGCTACGCGGAGCTACCCGGGGACGTGATCACGTGATCAGCGGACAGCTTGCGCGTAGTGGACGCGGAATCCTGTGCAGTGGGGCCGCCTACGTCCTTGTGCATGCGGGCGGCTGCCGAGATGCGCCGCAACTCCGCGATAGCTTCGGGGCCTCCGTAGGGCGCGCCCAACGCGGCCAGTCCCTTGCGGAGATCGTCCTCTAGCGCTGCTGCTGACGGGTAGCGATCTTCTGGGCGCCGCTGGAGCAACGCTCGGAGGATGGAGCGCAGCGGGGGGAACACGTCCTCTGTCAGTTCCTCGACCTCCTGCGCGGTGTACGTGGCAGCCCGCAGGATGTAGTCGTCAACTTGCTCGGGCAGTTCGGCAATCGTGGCGATGTTGTGAGCGGCTACCACCTTGGCGCGCACGTCGGGCGTTAGCGCCTCCTCCAAGTCAGAGGCCCGCAGCGTGGGCATGCTGTAGAGCCCCCTTCCGGTGACGATCTCCAGCATCACCAAGCCGAGCGCGAACAGATCCGAGCGCGGATCCATCGGCTCGCCTAGAAGTGCCTCGGGGGCGCCGTAGAAGGCATCCCCCTGCGGGCGGGGCACGGAGGTTGCCACCCGGCCCGGTAGCAGCGAGCGGGCGAGCGCAAAATCCGTGAGCCTGATCGAGCCGTCACCCTTCACATAGATGCGGGCGGGGTTCACGTCGCGGTGAATGATGCCGAGCGGGCGCCCCGTCTCGTCCGTGCGCGTGTGCGCGTGGTCTAGAGCGCTCGCCACTTCGGCGCCCACGTGAAGCGCAAAGCCCGCCGACAGGCAGACGCCCCGCATGCTCGCGGCTGTCTCGATGGTGTCTAGCCGCGTGCCTGAAACTCGCTCGCACAGGATGTAGAGAACCCCGTGAGACTCGGCCCGTCCCAGAACCCGGGCGATGTTCGGATGATCCAGGTAGGTGGCCAGCCGCGCCTCTTCCTCAAGCCGCGCGCGTATCCTGGCGAGCGCTTCGGGGTCGTGCTTGGGCGATGTGGGCAGCACTCTTCGCGCGATGTAATTTCCCTCCGGTCCCAGGCGTGAGCGCTGCTGCACGATCAGCACCGTTTCGCCGTGGTTGGTCGTCTCCAGCACTCGGAGGAACGCATAAGAGAAATCGCCCAGGGAGAAGAGGATCGCCCCCTCGGGCAACTGGGGGCCTGTGACGGTGGCCATGGATGGAGACTCCTAGAGGCACGCGAGCGGGGCGCCGCGCGACGGGAGGAGAAACTACCCGGCACATGGGGGCAGGGGGAACGATGGGGGAGGTTGGGCGGGAGCGTTCAAAAACCGGCGAATTTCCAGCGCTGCCGCACAAATGCACCCCTTAGCGCTCGGGAGTCTCAACCCGGGCCGAGCTGGAGCTGTCCGACGTGGGCGCCACCGGGCCGAGCTGGAGCTGTCCGACGTGCGCGCCACCGGGGCCGAGCTGGAGCCGTCCGACGCGCGCGCCACGAGGCCGAGCTGGAGCTGTCCACCGCGCGCCCACCGGGCCGAGCTGGAGCGGTCCACCGCGCGCCCACCGGGCCGAGCTGGAGCGGTCCGACGTGCGCGCGCCACGGGGCCGAGCTGAACGCGGCGACGATGGCTGCCGTCCTGGCGCGCGCCACCGGGCCGAGCTGGAGCTGTCCGACGTGGGCGCCACCGGGGCCGAGCTGAACGCGGCGACGATGGCTGCCGTCCTGGCA